>JAEEYN010000190.1 GCA_016288175.1 Bacillota bacterium
CTTTCGCGCAACGCGAACGACCGCTTCGACGACGATTTCTTCCGCCGCCGCATCCGCTACTGCTTCGATTACCGCCGCACCGTGATCGGCGAAGGGGAAAACTGCTTCCGCCTTATCTTCGGCGAGGCCGACCAGTTCCCCGGCTTCACCGCGGACGTCTTCGGCGACGTGCTCGTCGTGCAGGTGCTGTCCCTCGGCTTCGAGCGCATCAAGGAGCGCCTTTTCAACCTCTTTATCGAGGTCTTCGCGGAATACGGCGTCAAGCTCCGCGCCATCGTGGAGCGGAACGACGTTGCCATCCGCCAAAAGGAGGGCATGGAGGAGGGCAAGGGCTTCTGCCCGGATCCGCGCCTCGACCCGGATTTCGACGGCAGATGTGTGATCACGGAAAACAGCGTGAAGTATGAGATCGACGTACTGAACGGGCAGAAGACCGGCTATTTCCTCGACCAGAAATTCAACCGCCGCGCCGCCGCGAGGATCGCTGCCGGAAGGAACGTGCTCGACTGCTTCACCCACACCGGCGCTTTTGCGCTGAACTGCGCCAAGGCCGGTGCCGCGCACGTCACCGCCGTGGATATCTCCAAGGACGCGATCGAGATGACGAAGCATAACGCGGAGATGAACGGCCTCGAAGGGAGAATGGACTTTGTCTGCGCGGACGTTTTCGACCTCCTTACGGAGATGGAGAACGCGAAAAAATGCCCGTATGACTATATAATCCTCGATCCGCCGGCGTTCACGAAGAGCCGCGAAACGGTCAAAAACGCGATAAACGGCTATAAGGCGATCAACGCCAAGGCGATGAAGCTGCTGCCGCGCGGCGGGTATCTCGCGACCTGCTCCTGCTCGCATTTCATGACGGACGAACTTTTCAGGAAGATGCTCGCAGGCGCAGCGGAGGACGCCGGGGTGCAGCTCCGCCAGATCGAAGGCCGTCAGCAGGCGCCGGATCATCCGATCCTCTGGGGCGTGCCGGAAACGGATTACCTGAAATTTTATATTTTCCAGGTGGTGTGAAAACTGACTGTTGCTATCCGCAGCGGATTCTGATACAATATACAAAAGCGGGAAAAAGCAAAGCGTTGATCCCGCTGAATTTAAGCAGGACATTTAATATGAAGAAGATTCTGATCGCGATCCTTGTGCTTGCGATGACGTTTGCTCTGGTCGCCTGCGGCGCAAAGCAGGAGAGCAAGCCGAAGGACGATGATACCGAAAATTCCGGCTCCAACTCCGGCTCCGATTCCGGCTCCGAAAACACGGAGAACGGCGAAGCTTCCGAAAAAATCGGTTTCGCCAAGGAGGGCGAGTACATCGTATTCAAAGTCAGCGGCAGCTTTAAGCTGACCGAATCCGCATGGATGGGCATCGTGCCCGCCGGCGTCGAGTACAAAACGGAGGTAGAGGCCGACGAGGTCGATATCCTCTATGAGTATCCCTGGGAATATGCTGAAATGAAGGCCGGGGACGACTATCTCTTCAAATTCCCGACCGACAGCATCGGAAGCATCGAAGACGGCAATTATATCATGGTGCTCTGCGACGACGACGACGAAGGCGCGATCGTCCTGCAGTTCCCGATCACTATCAATGGCGCGGAGATCACCGCCGATTTTTCAAAGCTGAAGATCAACTGATCGAAATACAGTAAATAAAGTGCCGCGCCAACGGCGCATCCGCATAAGGAGAAGCAGGTTTTCAGCAGATAATAACACTCAGAATAAATCAGATCCGGGGATACACAGAATATCCTCGGATCTGATTTGTTTCCGGAGCTGAAAACCGCGCAGCGTCTCAAAAGAGGAGATTTTTGCGCCGGGCAAGGCAAAAAGCGCAGGAATACTCGGAGCGTCTTCCGAGCATTTTTAACGAAGTCCGGCGCGAAAAGCTCCCTTTTGAGGCTGTTTATCCTTATGCGGATACGCCGAATGTAAGACGCGGTTTTTGTTTATCCGCGCGAAGCCGCTGTTATATAATCGGGCAAATGCGCATTTTGCTCTTGACAAAAGGGCAGAATAGCATTAAAATTGCAATAATTTTATATGGGCAATGAAGGAAAGAGTAGCTTTTCCGCCCTGCGAGGTGCGAATGGAAGCGCCGCAGAGATCCGCCGGTCGGTGCGAGGCGGAGCGGGAGAAAAGCGAACATGGCTCCGGAGCCCCTTCGCCGAGCGGTTTCAATGAAAACCTTTAAGCGGAGCGCGTGCGCGCGTTACAGCGCCGAATGAGCCTTTGCGGCCTTGCCGCAGAGGAAATCAGGGTGGTACCGCGTTTTTTTCCAAAAATCACGCCCCTGTGTCCGGTCGGACGCGGGGGCTTTTGATTTGACGATCCGCAAACAACCGAACCCTGCCGGATAAGCAAACTTTCCTAAAACAAAGGAGAAACATAAATGAGCAAACAACCCTATTACATCACAACGCCGATCTATTATCCCAGCGCGAACCTGCACATCGGCCACACCTACTGCACGGTCAACACCGACGCGCTGGCCCGCTATAAGCGCCTCACCGGCCACGAGGTCTATTTCCTCACCGGCGCGGATGAGCACGGCCAGAAGATCGAGCGCAAGGCGGAAGCCGCGGGCGTGACCCCGCAAAAGTTCGTTGACGATATCGTGGAGGGCTTCCACTCCCTTTGGAAGCTGATGGATATCAGTAACGACGGCTTCGTCCGCACGACGGATGATTACCACGTAAAATGCGTGCAGAAGGTATTTAAAAAGCTCTATGACAAGGGCGATATCTATAAGAGCAGCTATAAGGGCATGTACTGCACGCCCTGCGAAAGCTTCTGGACGGAGACGCAGCTGAAGGAATCCGGCGGCGTCTGCCCGGATTGCGGCCGCCCCGTCGAGGAGGTCGAGGAGGAGAGCTATTTCCTGAACGTGAGCAAATACGCTCCGCGCCTCATCAAGTACATCGAGGAGCATCCGGATTTCATCCAGCCCGCCTCCCGCGCGAAGGAGATGCTCAATAACTTCCTGCTGCCCGGACTCGAAGACCTCTGCGTTTCCCGCAGCACCTTCAAGTGGGGCGTGCCCGTCGATTTCGACGACAAGCACGTCATCTACGTATGGTTCGACGCGGTCCTGAATTATCTTTCCAAGCTCGGCTACCTTTCGGACGACGACGGGAACTTCAAAAAGTTCTGGCCGGCGGACGTGCATATCGTCGGCAAGGAGATCATCCGCTTCCATACGATCGTTTGGCCGATCATGCTGATGGCGCTGGATCTGCCGCTCCCGAAGCAGGTCTACGGCCATGGCTGGCTCGTCCTCGACGGCAAGAAGATGGGCAAATCCACCGGCAACGTCGTCGACCCCGTGAAGCTCGTCGAGCGTTACGGCGTGGATGCGATCCGCTACTTCCTCCTCAGCGAATTCCCCTTCGGTCAGGACGGCAATTTCAATAACGAGATCCTGATCACAAGGATCAATTCCGACCTTGCGAACGACCTCGGAAACCTCCTTTCGAGAACGGTCGCGATGATCGAAAAATACTTCGGCGGCCTCGTTCCCGCGCCGACCGCGCCCGTGCCCGAGGAGGACGACGCGGTGATAACCGTCGCGAAAGGGCTCGCCGAAAAGGTCGAGAACGCGATGAACGCGATCCACCCGAACGAAGCGCTCGCGGAGATCTTCAAGCTGATCCGCGTCTGCAATAAGTACATCGACGTCACCGCGCCGTGGATCCTCGCGAAGGCCGAGGAAAAACGCGAACGCCTTGCGACCGTTATGTATAACCTTGCGGAGTGCATGAGGATCGTCGGCGTCTGCCTGCAGCCGTTCATGACCCGCACCGCGCCGAAGATCTTCTCGCAGCTCGGAATCGCGGACGAAGCGCTCATGAGCTTCGATTCCATCGCGGAATACGGCCGTCTGCCGGTCGGCACGAAGGTTGAAAAGGGCGAAGCGCTCTTCCCGCGCATCGACGTGAAGAAGGAGATGGAGTACCTTGAGACCCTGCTCCCGAAGACGGAGGCAAAGCCTGAGGAGAAGAAGGACGAAGCAGCGGAAAAGCCCGCGGAGCCGGCAAAAACGGAGGAGAAAGCCGAGGAAAAGCCGGAGCAGCTTCCGGAGATCAGCTATGACGATTTCGCGAAGCTGGATCTTCGTCTTGCGAAGGTCGTCGCCTGCGAAGAGGTCAAAAAGAGCAAGAAGCTTTTGAAGTGCACGCTCGACCTCGCGGGCGAGCAGCGGACCGTCCTTTCAGGCATCAAGAACTGGTATAAGCCGGAGGACCTAGTCGGCAAGACCGTC
>JAEEYN010000191.1 GCA_016288175.1 Bacillota bacterium
ACGGCGCTGTTGAGGCGGAAATAGAGCACGATGAACGGCAGACGGTCGACGAATTCCGACTGGATCTCGTAATAAACGGCGCGGAGGGTCTCCTCGTCCGGCGCGGAGGCGGCGCGGGAAAGGAGGGAATCGAAGACGTCGGCGCTGTAGCCGCCGAAATTGTTTTTGCCGTTCCGCGTTAGATAAGGCGCAAGGTCGCAGCTCTGCGAAAGGTTGAAGCCGACGAGCGCGATGTCCCAATCCTTCCCGCGCAGCGCCGTCAGAAACTCGCTGTCCTGCTGGCCGTAGCCGTGGCTCGCTGTGACGATATTGACTTTGATGCCGACCTGTTCGAGCTGGGAGGCGATGATCGCCGCGGCGTCGGCGCGGGTCGTGTTCTCGGTCGTGGCGCTCACAAGCAGCGTCAGCTCGAGCGTTTCGCCCTTGTAACGGCGCGTGCCGTCGGCTGTTTTGCGGCAGCCGAGCTGATCCAGAAGCCTTTCCGCTTCAACAAGGTCGTAATCGATCTGCTTCGCGCCGCTGTAAAGCCAGCTGTCCGGCGGGACCGGAACATCCGAGGAGCGGGCTCTGTTCATATAGACGTTCGAAATGATGCGGGAGCGGTTGATGCTGCAGCTTACGGCGCGGCGGAAATCGGCGTTGGAGGGCAGGTTCCTGCCGTGGTTGAAAAGCAGGACCTCCATGCCCTGGGTCATGTAATCGCGAACGACGGTCACGCCCGCATTGCCGTACTGCCCGGCGGAAAGCAGCGCCGTCGGAACAAAATCGAGCTGACCCGCGCTGTAGGAGGCGAGCGCCGTCTCGTTGCTGTCCCTCGCGAGGAATTCGACGCTTTGGATATACGGCGGACGGTCCCACCAGCCCGCGTTGACGGCCATCGAAACGCGCTGGTCGGAATAGCCCGTGACCTTATAGGGACCCGTGCCGTTGAAAGGCGCGGCGTCCCGCCTGACGATCGGGAAATTGAGGCCGTAAAGGTTGATCATACCGGGCGATACGGCCGTCACGAGCACGGTCGAAGAATCGATCCGTTCGATGCTTTTGATGCTCGAAAGGCATTTCGCGTAATAGCTGCTGCCGCCGAGCTCGCCGAGATGCTCGAAGGAATAGATGACGTCGTCCGCCGTGAGGGCCGCGCCGGAATGGAAGCGGACGCCGCTGCGGAGGTTGACGGTCCAGCAGTTCGGCCTGTTTTCGGCGGCGCTCCAGTTGACGGCGAGGCAGGGGATGAGGCTCCCGCTCTCGTCGACGGCGATCAGCGGCTCGTAGACGAGGGAGAAAAGCTGAAGCGCTTCCTCCGTGCTGACGAGCATCGGGTCATAGTTTTCGTTGCCGACGCTGAGATTTTCGGGCATCGCCATGCGGAGCCTGCCGCCCTCCGCGGGCAGGGGCTCACTCGTTGTTTCCGGCGCTTCGGTCTGCTGCGGCGCGGCAGGGCCGGTGTCGCTCGCTTTTCGTTTGCAGGCGGCGAGCGGAAGGACGGCGGTCAGCAGCGCAAGCGCGGCGCACGCGGCGCGCAGGAAGGGCCTATTCATCCGTTTCCTTGTATTTTTCATAGGCTTTAAGGACCTTTTCAACATAGTTTTTCGTTTCGGGGAAGGGGATCGTAAGCTCCTCTCCGTCGAAGTACTCGGGGTCGGCGAGCCAGGAATCGACGCGTCCGGAGCCGGCGTTGTAAGCGGCGAGGGCGAATCGAAGCTCGCCGTCGTATTTTTCGAGCAGGTAGCCGAGAAGATGGCAGCCGATGTTGATGTTGTATGCGGGCTCGAAGATCCGGCTTTCGTCGAACTCCGTCTTCGTGCGGAAGGCGACCCATTCGGCCGTCGCGGGCATGATCTGCATCAGCCCCTTCGCGCCGGCGGGGGAGACGGCGCTCGGATCGAAGCTGCTCTCCGTCCGTATCACGGCGAAAACGAGGGCGGGGTCGAGACCGTATTCCTCGCTTGCCGCAAGCACCTCGGTTTCGTATTTTTTGATGTATTTTTCGGAAAAATCGCAGGCGCAGAGCGAGAGAAACGCGAGGAGCGCTGCTGCGGCAATGGCAGCGGCGCGGCGCGGGAAGCTCCGCCTGCGGACATTTTTACTCATTCCGTTTTTCAAATCAGGCACCGTCATTATCGTCGTTTTCATAATCGCCGAGCGGTTCGCAGCCGATTGCGGCGAGGGCGGAAAGAAGGTTCGCCCGAAGCTCCGCGAGGCCCTTGTTGTTCCAAACAGCGGCGTCGGAGCGGGCGATCTTTTCCTCCTGCGGCATCTGCTTTTCGACCCGCCGGGCAGCGGCTTCGCGCGTAAGACCGTCGCGCAGCATGATGCGAAGGTAGCGGATCTCGTCGTCCGCGGCAACGGTGAGGATCCTGTCGCAGAACTTGTCCATGCCGGATTCGAACAGCAGCGGCACGTCGAAAACGACCGGGATCTCGGGGTATTCGAGGGAAAACCAATCCGCATCCTCGAGCATCGTTTCGATCACGGCGGGGTGGATGATCGCGTTCAGCTCCGCTGTTTTTTCGGCGGAAGCAAAGGCTTTTTCGGCAAGGAGCCTGCGGTCGATCCGCCCATCGGGACTGAGGATGTCGTCGCCGAAAACTTCGGTGATCCGCTGCCTGACTTCCGGCGTTTCGATCGCCGCGTGCGCTGTTTTATCGGCGTCGATTATGTAAAACCCGAGCTCTTTGAGCATTGCGGAAACGGTCGATTTGCCCGCCGCCATGCTTCCCGTAAGTCCGATGATCATTGTCGATTTTCCTCCGAAACGGCGTTATTTCGTGTCGAACCAGCTGCGGCCGCTCTCGACGTCCGCCGCGAGGGGAACCGAAAGCTTCGCAACGTTCGTCATGCAGTCCGCAAGAAGGGCTTTCACGCGCTCCTCCTCACAAAGCGGGGTGTCGATGATGAGCTCGTCGTGGATCTGCAGAACGAGCTTCGCCGAAAGCCCTTCCGCGCGAAGACGCTCGTGGACACGGACCATCGCCGATTTGATGATGTCCGCGGCGGTGCCCTGGATCGGCATATTCATCGCGACCCTTTCGCCGAAGCTGCGGGTGTTGAAATTGCTCGCCTTGAGCTCCGGAAGCTCCCTGCGGCGCCCGAAAAGCGTCTGCGCCCAGCCGCGTTCGCGGCCGTCCTTCTTCGCTTTTTCCATGTAATCCCGAACGCCGGGCAGGCGGTCGAGGTATTTTTCAATGTAATCCGCGGCCTTCTTCGGGCTGATGCCGAGCTGCTCCGAAAGGCCGAAGGCGGAGATGCCGTAGACGATGCCGAAATTGACGGCCTTCGCGCCGGAACGCATCTCGCGGGTGACTTCTTCCTTCGGAACGCCGAAGATCTCCGCGGCGGTGCGGGCGTGGATATCCTCCCCGGAATTGAAGGCGGAAATGAAGGTCGGATCGCCGCTCATGTGCGCGAGCACCCGAAGCTCGATCTGGGAATAGTCCGCACCAACGAGGATATTGCCGGGGCTCGCGATGAACGCGCGGCGGATCTGCCGCCCGAGCTCCGTGCGGACGGGGATATTCTGGAGGTTCGGCTCCGTGCTTGAAATGCGGCCGGTCGCGGTGACGGTCTGGTTCAGCGTGGTGTGGATCCTGCCGTCCGGCCCGGTTTTTTCGAGCATCGCGTCGATGAAGGTCGATTTGAGCTTCGTCAAAAAGCGGTATTCCGTCACGAGCGGCACGATCGGATGATACGGCGCAAGCGCTTCGAGAACGTCGCTGTCCGTCGAATAGCCCGTTTTCGTTTTCTTTTTCGCGGGCAGGCCGAGCTTTTCGAAGAGGATATGCCCGAGCTGCTTTGTTGAAAGGATGTTGAAATCCTCGCCGGCAAGTTCGCAGATCTCTCCGACGAGCGTCTTTATGCGCTCCGCCATCGAAGCGCCGAGCTCCGAAAGCACCTCACGGTCGATCATAAAGCCGGTCTGCTCCATATCGAAAAGCACGGCGGTTAGCGGTAGCTCGATCCCGCGGAAAAGCTCCGTCATGCCCTTTTCGGCAAGCTCCGCGTCCATGCTTTTGCGGATGGCGAAGAGCGCCGCGGGGGCGGGAACGGCGGAGAATCCGCATTCCGAAACGAGGGTCGCAAGGTCCTTCGCGGGGTGCAGCGCGTGGAGCAGATAATCCGCGATCATTAAATCAAATTCGATATTCCGGATCTCGACGCCGAAGCGCGAGAGCGCCCGCATCAGCTTCTTCGCGTCGAAAACGACTTTGCTGACGGCGGGGTCCGAAAGGATCGGCGCAAGCGCGGCGGCGGCGTCCTCCGGCAGGAAACCGGGCTCGAGCAGCGTTCCGCCGAGCTCGAGGGTAAAGCATTCCGCCGGGACTTCTCCGGTCTCGCTGCCCGCGAAAAGGACCGAGGTCCCCGTCATATCGAAAGCGAAGAACCGCTTGGCGGAAACGCTTTTGACGGCTTCCGCAAGCTCTTCGGGGGTATGCAGGGCGGTCAGCCGGACGGCGGGAAGCTCACCGGGGACCGCATCGGGACCGGAATCATTCTCATCGGTGCCGGAAAGCTCCCGCACGCGCTTCGCAACGGCTCTGAGCTCGAGCTTCGTGAGCGCCGGCAGCGCTTTTTGAAGGTTCGCGGGCGAAAAACGGCAGTCCTCCGTGCTCTCCTTCACTGGAGCGGCGGTGTCGATCGTTCCGAGGCGGCGGCTCATGCGGGCGGCGTCCGCTCCGGCGATCAGCTTTTCCCTGAGGGCGCCCTTTTCGTTTTCGGCGTTCGCGAGCACGGTCTCGAGGTCGCCGTATTTTTCAAGAAGCTTCAGCGCGGTCTTTTCGCCGACGCCCTTGACGCCGGGAAGATTATCCGAGCTGTCGCCCATGAGCCCCTTGAGGTCGACCATGCGGGCGGGTTCAAGGCCGTATTCGCGCTTAAGCGCCGCTTCGTCATATTCGATGGTCTCCGTGATGCCCTTTTTCGTCATCAGCACATGGACTTTATCGGTGATGAGCTGCAGCGCGTCGCGGTCGCCCGTCACGAGCAGCGCGTCGATGCCTTCGGCCATGGCCTTCCTCGAAAACGTGCCGAGGATATCGTCCGCTTCGTAGCGCTCGCACTCGATGACGGCGATGCCCATGTCGTGAAGGATCCCGCGCAGGATCGGTATCTGCTCGATCAGCTCCGGCGGCGTTTCGCGGCGGCCCGCCTTGTATTCCGGATACTGCTCATGGCGGAACGTCTTTTTCGGAAGGTCGAAGGCGACGAGCATATAATCGGGCTTCATCTCGACGAGCTTCAGCAGCATCGAAAGGAACCCGTGCAGCGCGCCGGTCGGCGTGCCCGCGCGGCTCGTCATGTTGGGGAGGGCGTAATAGGCCCGGAACATCAGCGAATAGCCGTCGATGGCGGTAAGTTTCATTGTTTTTCCTTCTTCGGGAAGGCGCCGCGCGGGAGGACAGCCGCATGGCAACACTTACCCATATTATTTTATTTTATTATACCACGGATGGACGTATGGCGCAATAATGCGCAGTACGGCGCGAAGACCGATGAGGTGTGCACGGAGGCCGTACCGCCAAAAATGCGCGAAAGCGCATATCATGGCGAAGCCAATTCATGCGCGTACGCGCAATTCATGCCGGAGGCAATTCATTCTTCATAAATGAATTGAAGCTTGCGCTTCATGATTTGCATCGCGTTCCGCTCAGCATGATTTCCCGCACCTGCGGTGCTCCGTGAATTGGCGGCACTGCCGCCATAAACGCGAAACGGAACGCCCGGCTTTCGGACGTTCCGTTCCCAAATTGGAAGGAGGTAACTGAAGATTCCTGCTCAATGCTTCGTTCCTATTATGCCCGCCGGAAGGGGATCTATACCTTCGCGGACGGAGAATTTTTCCCGTTTCCGTTTTCCCCGCCGGCAAGCGCGCCGAGGATCGCCGCTTCCTGCTCCTTTGCCTTCATAAGCTGCACGGCCTGGTCCTTGCCGTCGAAAATGAGCAGCTGCAGACCAACGTCCGGCGTGATCATGCCGGCGGAAACAAGGCGGAAGACCGTTTCGTTGTTGTTCATAACGGAGAAGGCGTTTTCCTTCACGACCTTGACAGTGACGCGGAATTCCGCGGGGAGGCTGCCGAGGCTTTCGAGAGCGGTCTCAACGGCGGAGAGACGGACGAGTTTTTTTCCGTTACCGTCCCCGTTCCCGTCCATGCTGCCAGGCCCGCCGAGGATATCGGCGATGGCTTTTTCGCAGCGTTCGCGGAGAGTGAATTCGCGTTCGATCTCGATCTCCTGGCAGACGGCGCGGCGGAAAGAGGCATGGATGTTTCTTGCCGCCATGCGGGAACGCTTGCTCGAAGCTTCCTGCAGCGCGGCGATGGCTGTGCCGCTCGTAACTCCGGCATGTGTCATGCCGCGGGCGAATTCGTTCGCGCCGGATTCCTCCTTGATGGAGTTGCGCATCTCGGCGATATAGCTGAGCATATAGGAGGGCAGCGGCGCTGTGCTGAACCAGGAAACGCCGTTCAGATTATCGCCCTGATGCACCTCCTTCGACCAGTCGCGAAGGTCGGCGGGGTCGAAGCCGCTCGCGCCGGTGATGAGAAGCTTGTTGTGGCTCGCGAGCAGGGCGTTTTTCATAACGATCTGGTCGAGCTTGTCGGAATTGCGCTGCATCGTTTCGAACATGTCCACGAAGCCGCAGCCGAGGCAGCTGCCCTTGCGCTCAAAGAGTTTTGTAATAACAAAAGGATATTCGCCGTGGGCAAAATAGCCGTTCGGACGGATATCGCGGCTGTCCTCGAGCATCGTTCCGCCCGCAAGCTTGATCATGTGGACGGCGTACCTGTCGCGGGTGGGATCATAGACCCTGCGCCAGCATTCGATGAGCATGATGCTGCGGTCCCAGCGCGGCGCAAGCAGCTCCTCGCGCGGCAGCTCCGCAAGGAAGCCGTCCTCCCGGAGCTCATCCGCCTTTTCGGGATAATGCTGCTCGAACCATTCGCGGGTGCGGCGCGTGAATTTGAAAACGGCGCGGCCGTCCTGAAGATCGGCGGCGAGGGGATCGAACATCACGCTGCGGTTGTCGACATGGCAGAGGAATGCTCCGCCGATGCCGCCATTTGCGTCCGGGTCGAAGCCCGTTTGCTGAACGCCGTAGCCGCCGACAAGCAGGTCATGCGTCATCTTCATGTATTCCTCGTCATAGGCGCAGCGCAGGTGATTTTCGTGGATGATGTGGGTGAAGATCTCCGCGAGCGCGTCGTATTCCCGCTCGTCGGAGCTCACGATCGCCTCGGGCATATAGTCCACAAGGTCCGCGCGCACGTTCTCGATCGTGCTCTGCAGAATGGGCGTGACGGGCCGGGGCTCGTTCTTTTCTCCGACGGGGACGTCGAACCAGTGGTCGCCGCGGTACATCTTCTCGCATTTTTCGAGCCTTGACCATTCCGGCAGGTAGGCTTCGTAAAACTCGTTGAAGAGGGCATAGAGCGCCTCCGTTTCCTCCGCCTTTGTCAGTGCCCTGCCCGTTCCGACGGGGTCGACAAAGCCGAGAGGCGCGGCGCTTCGTTCTTTTTTGTCCATAATGGCTCCTTTCTTTTTCAAAAGAAAATGCAGTATTCAGCTTGAAAACCAGCCGCCGGAGGGCTCCGGAAGGCTGAGGGGATCATAGGCTTTCGCGCGGACGAGCTTCGTTTCCGCCGCGGCGTGGGGGCGGCTCATGAGGCCGTAGCGGAGCGCTTCCGGCGCGTGGTCGTTCCCATCGGCGGCGTCCTCGCGGTCGAGCCTGTCGAATTCGAGAAGGGGGAGCTGGCGGATCAGGTTCACGCAGCAGGGGAAGCACTGCCACATCGGCCTTTCACCGCCGCCCACGGCGTCCGGCACGGGGGCGAGGTATTCGCGGACGCGGTTCCAGCCGGCGATGCGGGAATTATCCGCCGGCGTCAGCGCAAGCCCCTTCGCCGCGAAGAGCTCCGCAAGGGTCTCGCCCTCGAAACCGCCGCCGGAGGAGAGGATCGCGCCGCGCTTCTGCCACATATCGGGCGAGGCGACGGTGTAGGCGATTTTTTCACTGCCACTGCCGCCGCCGCTGAGCTCGAGCACCTTTTTCGCGACCTCGTCGGCGCGCATGAGGCGGACGTAGAGCTCGCGGTAGGTATAGACCCGCCCTTCGCCGTCGACGGCATGCCAGAGCACGCAGCAGGGGTCGTTGTAGCCCCAGTCCATCGAGCGGAAACGGCGCCATCCCGCGGGGATGGTGAATGGCTTCACAACGTGCTTTTCCCTCGAAAATTCGGGGAAATACTGCCCCTCGTGAACGTCCCAGTCGCCGTCGAGATGCGCCCGACGCAATTCCTCCGGCAGAGCCATGAGCTGGCGGATATAGCCGGGGTCGCTTTCGAGCAGGACCTTGTTGTCGTAGATGCGGGCGGGAATGAAAACATAGTCCTCCGGCCGCTCGCCTTCCGTATACTGCCTGTCGATGAAGAGCCGCTTCACCCAGGCGTGGCCGACGTTGCCGGGGTTGCAGGTGTAATACATCCTCGGCGAAAAATCCTTCCGCGTGGTGCGGTTGCAGGTCGTCAGGAAGCGCATCTGCTCCTCCGTGAAGTGCGTCGCCTCCTCGAGGCCGACAACGGCGTATTCCTGACCCTGGTATTGGTAAACGTCCTGCGCGGTATCGCAGTAGCCGAGCTTGAGCCGCGAGCCGTTCGGGAAAAGGAAGACGCGCTCCGTGCCGTTATAGCGCGCGATGCCGTAAAGCTCCTGCTGCAGCGGCACGATATGGTTCTCCCGAAGCTCCGGCAGCGTTCTTCGAAGGAGCAGAAGGCGGAGGTTCGGATAGCGCAGGGCGAGCAGCACGAACTTCCGCCGCATTGCCCAGCTTTTCCCGCCGCCGCGCGCTCCGCCGTAAGCGATATGCCTTGCGCGCGCAAGGAAAAACTCGCGCTGACGCGGGTTCGGCTCGCCCCGTAAGATCAGTTTCATAATAATCCTTTCAGGCGATGATAAAATTGTAAAGATTCGATCGGTTCCCGGTTTCCCGGGCAGCGGGACGCGGGGGAGGATCGTTTCCGATCCGGTAACTGGCTGAAATTCGCTCGATGCGCCGATGGATCTGATTCGGCCGCTCAAGGCGGCAAAGGGTGGCTTCGTCCGCGTCCCGCCCGCCGCAGAAAACCTGCGTTGGCATTTGTATTAAGTTTTCAGGCAGGGCTTTTTCCCTGCCCTAATTTAATTATAACATTTCGGCTTTGCCCGGAACAATCGCGAATTGAGCTTTATTGATACAAATATTGGTACAGCGAGCCGCTTGACAGGAAAACTTTCGCGTGGTATCCGCGCCCGCGAGCACGGACGCCGCGGCGGAAAATATGGTATAATAGAATTAGGGTGGTGCGCCGGAAAGGAGCGCAATGGAAGAAAAACACGCGGCGGAAACGCCGAAGTCCCCCGTGGAAAAGCCCCGCGGGAAACAGACCGCGAAGCAGGCGGGCAAACTCACCGCGAAGGCCGAAGAGAACCCGGAAAAGCTCAAAAAGCTTGCCCTCGGCGCGATCGTCGGGATGCTGAAGGACGAATCGCTCAAGCCCTCCGAAAGGCTGAGCGCCGCGAAAGCCATTCTCGATTATCTCGAAAAGCAACCGTCGGAGGACCCGGACGAAGCTCTCACCGTCATTTTCGAGAATCTGCCGGAAGGGTTCGCGGACTGACCCGGCAGGCGGGCAGCGGCGAAGCGCGATTCATTGACGGACCGGACTTCGGCTCATGTCAGAGCGCCCGCAGGGGCGGAACAAAACTACACCACAAACAGCAAAGCCCGGAACCGAACGGAACCGGGCAATTTTATTTCAAAAGGTTTTGATTTTTCACAGCGGGCGTTGGAGGTACTCTTCCCGCGTGATTTCAAGCAGCGTAATGCCGTTCTCTTCGCCGATCTCCCTGAAGAGCGCGGCGCGGTGGATGGCGAGCGCCGCCTTTTCAGAGCCCCTTTTAGCTATAGAAGTATAACTCTTGACAATAAAAAAACTAAGCATATAATATCATATAGATGAAGCTGTATCGACGCTAGAAATTTTTGTGTCTGCGTACAGAAAAACTAAATAGCTTCTTTTAAGAGAGGAGGAAATGTAAAATCGCAAATAAAACTCAGTATACAACAGTATTCTTGTTTATGAAAGGAAAGGAACAAAACTATGAAAAAACTGATTTCGATTATTATTACTTTATGATCTTTATACGCTTATGTTCACTACCTGTACACACTCAGGTGTAGCGTCAGAGTACAGTATAAACTATCATCTTGTTACATGTTCACTGTGCGGTAATGTACAGCAGAAACCACATATATGGATATACTATTCAACTTACAAGAATTGCAGTGTGTGTAACTGTATTGTTCCTTTGTCTATGGCATCCAAGCAACTGCAGGCGGATTGCTTTGTCAAATAGAATCGCTTTTTGCAATAATTCGCCGTGGTTGCGGTCATAGCTGATTTTATGTAGGAGGTGTCAATAATGAAAAAACAGTTTTTGCTGATTTTGCTTTCCCTGCTGCTGGTATCCGCCTGCGGGCAGGTCAAAGAAAACCAAACAATGGATAACTCGAATGGAAACGGCGGGGGGGTCAGTTCTGCGCAGCCCGACGGAAGCGAGCTGAATACGGAGGAGCAGAAGGATCGAATCAGCCGGGATGAGGCAATTAGAATCATAGAAACACTGACGGAGCTGCATGCCGGTCAGTACGTTGGAAACAACGATACCCTTGGGTTGAAGTTGTCCGATACAGTCGCGGCGGAGCTTGAACAGCGGCGCAGCGGCGTGACAGAAGCGGAAAACAGGATCGGAGCGCATTTCGTTTCCGCGAAAGCGGAAGCGGATATAGTTGGCGTTGAACAGACCGACGAAGGTTTTTTGATCCGTTTTACGGAAAAATATGAGATTTCGTACAGATATCCGGACTCATCAACGGATAATATCTACAGAGAAGGGATACAGCACACAGCCGTCGTAGCCTTCGACGGGACCGTCGTTTCCGACATATTTAATGAGGAATACTCGACAGGGTTCAACAACTCAACCGAACTTCCGGATTGTTGAACATCCCACGCGGCAACAGGAGCAATGCCGATAGCATTCAAGGACCACGTTGCAATTTAAACAGCCTACAAGGCATTGGAGAGCTTTGATTGGCGTAGGCATTCGTCGACGGCGCCGTTCCGGCGGATGATAAAGAAAAGCTCCGGATTAGAGGCCTCATCCGCCCGAAAGCATGCGAAACAAAACTACACCACAAACAGCAAAGCCCGGAACCGAACGGAACCGGGCAATTTAATTTCAAAAGGTTTTGATTTTTCACAGCGGGCGTTGGAGGTACTCTTCCCGCGTGATTTCAAGCAGCGTAATGCCGTTCTCTTCGCCAATCTCCCTGAAGAGCGCGGCGCGGTGGATTGCGAGCGCCGCCTTTCGGGTCGGCTCAAAACAGTTGAAGAGGGCGGGGATACCGTCCACGGTGAACGCCCTCCTAAGGAGCAGCTCAAGGCCCTGCTTTCCGTAGCCTTTGCCGCGCTCCGAGGCGCGGATGACGACGCCGATCTCCCATCGGTCGGGCTCGGAAACGTGATGGTAGTTCACGTACCCGACGAACGTTCCGTCCGCTTTTCTTTGGAGATACGCGAAAAAGCGTTCCGGCGTTTTGCCCACCCATTCGGAAAACCAGCGTTCGCGCTCCGCTTCCGGGAAGGGGATGCAGCCGTCCGGCGGGAACCATGGCGCGTTATAGGCCATCGTTTCGGGGTCGGAAAGCAGTTCGGCGTAAAAACCGAGCTCGCCCTCTTTCGGGACATAAAGGCCGAGCTCATCGGAAAAACCGAAATCGAGACTGCATTTTTTGAGCAGCCTGCAGGGCTTGTAGGAGAGCTTCGACTGGCGCAGGCCCTCGTCGCCGGTGTCGTCCTGGCGGTTGATGAAAAGGAGCTCCGGATGCTCGTCCTTCATCTGCTCCGCATAGCTCATCGCGAGGAACTGGAACGCGCCGTGATAATCGGTCAGGGCCTTTTCAACGCTGACGTGGAGCGTATCGCCGATGGCCTCGCCGACGGTCAAGCCGGCGACCTCGCCGTTCACCGTGAGCACGCCGCCCGAAACGCCGAGCTTATCGAAGAGGCGCAGCAGCTCCTCCGAGCGGATGAGATCTTCCTCCGACATGGCGTTGCCCTTGTCCATCTCCGCGTGATGGCGGCGCAGAAACGCGATCGCTGCCTCGCGGTTTTCGGCGGAAAGGGGCGCGTAGGCATGGTCGGGGTTCTCGCGCAGGAAGCGGTTGACGTGGTTGCGGTGCGCGTGCAGCGCTTTGCCGGGGTAGCCGAGAAAATTCCCGATGGGGTAGAGATAATCCGGGTCGGTAGAATCCGGATCGACGGCGGCGCCGCGGCCTACGGCGGTGATGAGCTTTTCAACGTATTCCTCCGGCACGGTGGAAAAGCGGAGGGGGATATTCCTTTCCCGCGCGTCGGCGATGACGGCGCGGACGGCGGCGGCGAAATCGCCGTTCCCGACGGGAAGGGAATAATAAAGCCCCTGTCCGTCCGGCGGCAGATGCGGGTCCACGACGCCGGCGCAGCAAACGAGCATGCCGTTCGTAACGGCGGCGCGGACGCGGTAGAATTCACGCCACATGAAAAGGCAGGCGACGGCATAATCGCAGAGCCGCACGTCGCCCGCAGTGAGTTTTTCGCGGTTCTCAACGAGAAGATCCGCGGTTATTGGCTGAAAATCAAGCATAAAAACGGCTTACTCGGCCTTCTGCTCCTCGCTTTCGTGATCGTGGCCGCAGCTGACACAGTTGCATTCCTCGGCCTTGCCCTCCTTGCGGGCATAGTAGTTGTCGATCGCGGCGCGGACGGCTTCCTCCGCGAGAACGGAGCAGTGCAGCTTTGCCGGGGGCAGACCCTCGAGCGCCTCCACGACGGCGGAGTTGGTGAGCTTCAGAGCCTCGTCGATGGATTTGCCCTTGATGAGCTCGGTCGCCATGCTGCTCGTCGCAACGGCGGCGCCGCAGCCGAAGGTCTTGAAGCCGACGTCCTCAATGATGCCGTCGTCGTTGACCTTCAGAAACATCTGCATGATGTCACCGCACTTCGCGTTGCCGACCATGCCTACGCCGTTTGCGCCTTCGACCTCGCCCATGTTGCGGGGATGTGCGAAATGATCCATAACTTTTTCGGTGTACATATTTAAAACCTCCTGTGTCTTGGTTGAGTGTGTGTTCGTGGATTGTTTTACTCCGGCCTCTTGCCGCCGGTTGGTTTTCTCCGGGTTTATTACCTGTTCCACAGCGGGCTCATATTGCGGAGCCTTTCGACGATCTTCGGCAGAACGTCGAGAACGTAGTCGACGTCCTCTTCGGTGGTGTCGTCGCCGAGCGTCAGGCGGAGCGAACCGTGGGCGACCTCGTGGGGAAGACCCATCGCGAGGAGCACGTGGGAGGGATCGAGCGAGCCGCTCGTGCAGGCGGAACCGCTCGAAGCGGCGATGCCGTTGAGGTCGAGCATCAGCAGGATTGATTCGCCTTCGATGAATTTGATGGAGTAGTTGACGTTGCCGGGCAGGCGCTCGGTCGGGTGACCGTTCAGCTTGACCTCCGGGATCAGCTCCGGGATGCGCTTGATGAGCTTATCGCGGAGCTTCGTCATGCGCGCGCTCGTTTCGTCGATGGAGCCGCAGGCGAGCTCGATCGCCTTGCCGAGGCCGACGATGCCCGCGACGTTCTCCGTGCCCGCGCGCTTATTGTGCTCCTGCGCGCCGCCGGTGAGCAGGGCGGGAACGACGATGCCCTTGCGGACGTACAGCGCGCCGACGCCCTTCGGCCCGTGGAATTTGTGGGCGGAGAGGGAGAGCATATCGATGTTCATCGCCTGAACGTCGATGTGGACGTGGCCGACGGCCTGAACGGCGTCCGTATGGAAGAAAACGCCCTTCTCGCGGCAGATTTTTCCGATCTCGGCGATCGGCATGATCGTTCCGACCTCGTTGTTGCCGAACATGACGGAAACGAGAATGGTATCGGGGCGGATGGCCTC
>JAEEYN010000192.1 GCA_016288175.1 Bacillota bacterium
GGATCCTCCGCGAATTCCATGTCGGAGAATACATAATGCCGGCTGTCGATTTCGACTGTGCCGCCCAGCCGTCCGTCGACATCGCGCTCGAAAGGGAAATGATCCCGGCAAGAACGGTCCGGCGCGGCGACACGGTCGCTTGGGACAGCGCCTGCACCGTAACCGTGCTTTCGCCGATCCCGGGCTGCGAGTATTCGACCGAGGACGCAAACGATCTCAGCCTGATTATCAGGGTCGAGTTCGGCGAAACGTCGATCCTCTTCACGGGCGACGCGACGGTTCATACGGAACAGCTTATGATGTTCCATAACGAGCGGGAACTCATCGGATCGGATGTGCTGATCGTCGCTCACCACGGCTCAACGACCTCTTCCTCCTTCGGCTTCCTTGAAACCGTCGGCGCGAAGTATGCCGTGATCTCCGTCGGCAGGGATAATCCCTACGGTCATCCGGATCATGATATCCTGAAGCGTTTGAAGGCGGTCGGCACAAAGGTTTACCGAACCGATGAAGAAGGCTGGATATCGATACTCTCGGACGGAACAGACGTCCGCGTGATAACGCAAAAAGACAAGAACTGAAACGAAAGGACGCGCCGTGTACTGCTACCATTGCAAAATCAGTTTCGAAGAAGAGCTGACCGAATGTCCGGTCTGCGGGCGAAGGCTCAGCGAGAGCGAGTTTTATGCCGGCGCGATCTCGGACGAGATCGTTTATTCGGATCAACGTCAGTTCTCCAACGCGGGAAACGGCAAGAAATTCAATTTCAGCAAGCCCCTCTGCTTCGTTTTTGCGCTGCTTCTGATCGGCTCCATGCTGCTGCCGTTTATAATCGCAAAGGTGAGCATAAACGGCGAAGCGGCGATCGATAATAAAACCGTGGGGATACTGAGTATTCGCAGCGACGCCGATGCGGCAGCCGAAAAGATCGTCTCCGCCGAAGGCGCGGTCTTCACCGGGGAAGAAAGTGCGAAGCTCAAATCGGACGCCGGAAAAGTTTCCGTCGGCGCGATCGCCGGTTTCGCCTTCTGCGCCGCGAACCTTCTGCTTTTCGGCGCGGTCGGGCTCTTTTCAAAGGGAAAGCTGCGCTATTTCTTCGGAAGGATCGGCGCAGATGCGTACATCGTGCTTCTTCTGCTGCTGATCGCCTTTGCGTTTTTCGGAAAAAGCGTTTTCGGCGGCATCGCGGAAAAACTGAAAGCGCACGGCGTGGATCTCGGCTTTACGGCCGCTCCGACAGCATGGCTCTTTGCTGCGCTCGCCGCGGCGATCCTCGTCCGCACGCTCGGCTTCCGCGCGATCCGCTATATGAACGGCACTGCGTGCATGAACAGCGGCGACTACCGTACTGCGGAACGCGAATTCACACGCATCCGCTGCTATGACAAAGTCCCGCACACCTTCGGCAAATCGAGGCATCGCCGCGGCGTGCATTACGGCTCTGGCGATTCCTCGAAGGATTACGGCGACGGGGTAGTGTAACGGGCCGAATCAAACAGATAAATCAAAATGACCAATAAAACGCAGAAAAAGACCGGCGAAGGGAAGCAAGCCGAAAAGCAAGGCGGCAAACGCCAAACAAAAGCGCCGGCCAAACAAACAACGGAAAAATACACCTGGAAACACCAGCTGAAGCGCCTTCCGTGGCTGCTTCTGATCCCGTTCGGCCTCTTGATCCCGACGATGGTGCGGAGCTTCCCGGATAAGGTCGAAAGCATCTATTCCCGAACGGTCTTTCCCGTCATCGCGCGGGTCATGGGCTTTTTAAGTTCGGTCTTTCCTTTCTCGCTGGCCGAGATCCTGATCATTGCCGCGGCGGCATTCATTGTCATAATGCTATTGATCCGCCTGCTCAGTCTGATCCTCGGCAAGCTGAAGGAAAGACGTCGGCACAGGATCCGACTTGTGAGCTTCATCATCTCCGTGCTGATCTTTGCGGGCGTGATGCTCAATCTCTTCTATCTGTTCTGGGGGCTCAACCACTTCCGCCTTTCCGCGCCGAAGCTGATGGAGCTCGATGTTCACTCGCGGCCGGTCGAAGAGCTTGCGGACGTCTGCACCAGGCTTGCGGACGAAGCCGCCGCATTCCGCGAAAACTGCGAAGAGGACGAGAACGGCGTTTTCACTATCGACAGGGAAGCCGTTTTCGGCAGCGTGAAGAAAGCTTATGAGCAGCTCGGCGAGGCCGATCCTCTCTTCGATAACAGCGTGTATACCGCCAAAACCGTGATCTTCTCGAACACTCTTTCGAAGCTCGATATCGCGGGGATCTATATCCCATATACTGCGGAAGCGAATGTGAACGTTGCTCAGCCGGCGCTGTTTGTTCCGTCCGGCGCGGCGCATGAAACGGCGCACTATTTCGGCTTTGCCCGCGAAGACGAAGCGGATTTCATATCGTACTACGCTTCGCTATTTTCGGACGATCCCGCATTCCGCTATTCGGCTTCGATGAATGCGCTCAACTACTGCGCAATGAAGCTTTATGAAGCCGATTCCGAGCTTTATTTCGAAGTTCTCCGCGGACATTATTCGGATGCCATGATCCGCGACCTTCTTAACTATCGGGAGTATTACGAGATCTATGCCGACAAGCCCGCCGCGCAGGTCGGCCAGCAGGTCAACGACACATACCTCAAGCATAACGATCAGCCGGACGGCGTGAAAAGCTACGGCAACATGGTCGATCTGCTGCTTGCGTACTTCGAAAAAAGCGGTAATTAAAGGAAAAAGCTCTATAAAACAAGATCCCCGAAAAAGGGATCTTGTTTTTTGCTCATTTTTTAAAGCGCGAACGGAGATGTCAGTTCCGACCGTCAATTATGCCGGAGATATATGCAAGCTCCTCTTCATTCAGCGTGCCGAGACAGTATTCAAAGCTTTCGGGGCTGTTCTCGCGCTGATGCCCGAGAAGCAGGCGGAACCCGTCAT
The DNA here is from genome assembly GCA_016288175.1 of Bacillota bacterium. Classification (GTDB taxonomy): domain Bacteria; phylum Bacillota; class Clostridia; order Christensenellales; family CAG-138; genus PeH17. The sequence goes on from JAEEYN010000192.1 coordinate 2,932, forward strand.
GGTATTCTTCCGGTGCGTTCAGAGCGCCGTTGATAACGTACATCACAAGGTATTCCTGCCGGAAGTAAGACGAGACCGAAGCAGGGAGCAGCCTTTGA
>JAEEYN010000193.1 GCA_016288175.1 Bacillota bacterium
ACGTAGAACACAGTCATGGTGATCGACGTTACGAGCTTGCCGACGCCGAGCCATACAGTAAAATCAACGTCGACAAAGTAATTCAGCACTCGCGGAACAAGGTGAAAAGCGTCACCGCAGCCGAGGATCAACGTCGCAAAGCCCATGAGCTTTCCGATTTTATCGCGCCTTCTGGAAAGAATGCAGATCCCCGCCGCTATTGCAAAGAGCAGATAGATAATATCAAACGCGCTTTCTCCGTATTTCATTCATTCATCTTCCTTATTTGTTCAGTTCCGCTTCGACGGCAGCACGGACGTCTTTCATATCTTCCGTAGGCTCAAATCTCGAAATGACTCTACCTTCGCGGTCAACGAGGAACTTTGTAAAGTTCCATCCGATATACGTCTTGTCGCCGAACTTCTTGTTGTTCATTTTGGCATACTTGTTCAGCACGGCGTTCTTGATGCCTTTTCCGAAGCCGGAAAAAGGCTTTTCCGAAGCAAGGAAAGCGAACAACGGGTCTGCGCTCTCTCCGTTTACGTCGATCTTTGCGAACTGCGGGAATTCCGTGCCGAACTTCAGTGTGCAGAACTCGTGGATCTCATCGTCGCTTCCGGGCGCCTGGTTGGCGAACTGATTGGAGGGGAAATCAAGTATCTCAAAACCCTTGCCGCGAAGATCCTTATACATCGCCTCCAGCGGTTCATAATGCGGAGTGAAACCGCATCCCGTTGCCGTGTTTACTATCAGGAGCACTTTGCCCTGATACTCCGACAGGCTGACGTCGTGTCCCTGCCGGTCTCTTACTGTGAAATCGTAGACTGTCTTCATTTTGCGTTTCTCCTTTTTTTTATTTCAACATATAAGTTGCAATGTACTGCATATTCTCCGGGACCGGGATTGCTGGGTCTGATATCTCGAAAGAAACATCGAGCCCGCAGTCTATAGCGGTAAGTTCGAAATGGCACAGCGCAATGCCAATATCGATCTTCTGCAGATCCCATCCGTTTTCCGCAACATATCCCTTGCTGCGCTTTTCATAGAAATGCACCTTTCCTTCGCAAAAGACGCAGCGCCAGGGCTGTTTATTTACTGCGGAAGGAGCAAGCCGCACAGCTTCAAGCGCTTCAAAAAGCCTGCCGGCGCTGCTTTCAGACAAGGGCTTATCAAACGAACCTTCAAAAAACAGCTCCTCAAAATCGAAGCGGCTGTCCGCCCTGATCCCTTTTCTCATCATGGTTTCACGCAGGGACATCTTTTTCGCAGGGTATCCCAACGGGCTGACGCAGGGCATGACTTCGCCGCCGGAAACCTTCATTGCCCGTTCAAAAGCGTCGCGGTTCATTGTTCCGGCGATCCATGTTGTTCCAATGCCGAGTGTTTCCGCAAACAGGACGATCTTTTCAAATGAATAACCAAAGGCTTCCTCGGCATGTGGAGCTTGATGCATTTTTCCTGCGATATAGAGATCCGCGCCGATGATCACGGGGCTGTTAAGCCCATGTTTTTTCGCGTCAAGGAGCTTCCATATAATAGGGATATCATATGGGTTTTCTGCCTTCCCGGCAAAATCCAGGATCTTCTGCGCGTCCTCCGGCCGAAGCCCGGTTCCGTCAAAAGTGCGAACGCTCCGCCTTTTGCGAATTGAATCGAGAATATTCATGTCATGTCCTCCTTACGGAACTGTCTGCCCGCTTCTTCATCAATTGCGGTTACTGATTATTTGAGCCTTTTGCCCTCTCTTCATCCAGCATCTTATACAGGACCTGATAAAGCCCCGTCGCTTCCTCCGGCGTCAGATGAAACTCCTGCGCAATAGTTTCCGGAACGCACAGTGCGTCGTCCTGCAGTTTCTCTCCGGCTTCTGTCAGAGTAATTACAAGGTTGCGTTCATCGCTTTCATCCTTTGCCTTCTCAATATAACCTTTGGCCTCCAGCTTTTGTAAAAGAGGCGTCATCGTATTCGACTTCAGGAAAAGGGCCTCGCACAGGAACTTCTCGTTGACCTGCTTTTTCTCCCACATGACCATCATGGCGACGTACTGGGTATAGGTCAGATCGAGCCTGTCGAGTAGGGGCTTGTATTTCCTGGTGATGATGTTTGAAACGGCGTACAACGGGAAACACAACTGGTTTTTCAGCCTCAGTGCGGCATATTTATCATCCATTATTTCACCTCAACAACATATCGCACGCGATATGTTGTTTGTATTATATCGCACGCGATATGTTATGTCAAGGGCCGTAATGAGGTTAAATAAGAATAATATTGTTCTGAAGCGAATTTTTCAAAAACTGTGCAATTGTAAACTAAACCCGGACACGTAGGGGGTAAAAACTGTACAGGATGGTGTATAATTGGAAAACTAGCCAACGCCGTCTGCATTGGAAAAACTTGCCTCAATTCCAATCTGGACAGAAGCTGTTTCTAATAGCGTCAACGGGCAATTATAATGTGGACGGAGCAGAGGATGTAAAAGCAAAAAGAAAACCCCCGAAAAACTCAATGTTTTCGGGGGTTTTTGGCACACTTGCCGGGATTCCTTTTTCGCGCATCGAGTCTCGAAGGCGGCTCACTCCGCCGCCTTCTCGCTCTGCGACGAAAAAGCCGGCCGCGGAAAAAGCCACACTGTGGCTTTTTCTATTCGCGGCTTCGAATCCCTATAAATAAAAAGCCAAAAAGAATGAGGGGTCTTGACCCCTCATTCCTTTTGGCACACTTGCCGGGATTCGAACCCGGGACCTTCCGCTTAGGAGGCGGACGCTCTATCCTGCTGAGCTACAAGTGCATTTATTCGGTTGGTCGGGGGATGCCGATCGAGCCCCTAACA
>JAEEYN010000194.1 GCA_016288175.1 Bacillota bacterium
CGTGGGCGCCGGCGTCGGTTCCGGCGTTTCGGTCGGTGCGGGCGTTATCTCCGTAGCAGGCGTCGGTTCGGCGCTCGCTTCAGGCGTGGGGCTCACGGTCGTCTGCGCGTCCTTTTCCGGGTCATTCTCGCCGTTTTTCGCATCCCTCTTGCCTGTGAAGGTGATTAAGACGGCGATCGCCGCCGCAAGCAGCACGCCCGCGAGCACGAACCATTTCGTTTTCGGTTTCTTTGTTATCATAGTGATCCTCTCCTTAAGTCCGCGGGCGCTTGAGCCGCCGTTCAGCATCACGGCGGATGTCAGCATACCCTGTTTCTTCATATTTGTCAGCTCGATCAGCGTGCGGCCGTACTCCGCGCGTTCGCTTTCGCCGAGCGTCTTTACGGCGGCTTCGTCGCAGGCGAGTTCCGAATCGCGGGAAGAAAGCAGCGCGGCGATCCAGACGAGCGGATTATACCAGTGCAGCACGAGGCAGACGCACCTCAGCAGCGCGAAAATATGGTCGCCGTGGCTGAAATGCGCGCTTTCATGCGCGATGATGTGCGAAAGCGTTTTGCGGTTCTCCGCCGTCTCCGGCGTGATATAAATTGCCGGACGAAAGAGCCCGAACAGGCAGGGCGTATCGATCGCTTCCGTGATATAGACCGGAAGGCGGCAGCCCGCGCTTTCGAGCGGCCTTCGGCTGCGCTTCAGCTTCAAGCCGAATTTCAGGTTCACGGCAAAGAGCACTGCAGCGGCGGCAGCGGCGCCGATCAGGAAAACAATATTCAGTATTCTATAGATATCGACGGCCTTTTGCCGTTCCCCGTTCCCGTCGTTTTCATCCGTGACCGCGGCAATCGCGCCGGGTCCTTCGGTTTTTTCGCTCTGCGCTTCTCCGGGTCCCCCGCTCGGGTTTTCGGTCGGGTTCCCCGTCGGTTTTTCGGTCGGGTCCTCCGCCGCGGCCTGCGTCGGCGCCGCGGGTTTTTCGGCCTGCTGTGTCGGGCGGGCGGGCTTAACTGTTTCGGCTGTCGCCTCGGGAACTGCCTCTTCGCCGTTATGTCCGACGGACTCAGACGCTTCCGTAAAGGCGCCCTCCCCCGCCTGCACCTCGGCCGCGCCTCTTTCCGCCGCTTCCGGCAAGGCGTTCAGCACGCTGACGCCTGTTTTGCCGAAGCTCACCGGAACGAGCAGGCGGACGAGCACGAGCGCCCACAGCGCGTAGAGTATGCGCGGGCTGATCCTTCCGCGAAGGATGTACCTCAGCGCGATCACTATCACAATCAGTATCGATGAAGTGACGATCCATTCAATCATTGTTCTTCTCCTCCAGTTCGCGAAGCAGCGCGTACATTTCGTCGATCTCCTCCCGGGAGAGCTTCTGCTTCTTCGTGAAGGCGCTGACCATCACGCCGAGGCTCCCATTATAGAAGCGGTCGAGAAGGTTCTTCGTCTCGCGCAGGGAGGCGTCGGCGCGGCTGATGAGCGGACTGTATGCCTTGATGCTGCCGTTCCCGCTCGAAACCGCGCCCTTTTTTTCCAGCCTTGTGAGAAGGGTCAGCGTCGTGCTGCGGCTCCAACCCTTTTTCGCGCTCATCCGCTCGCAGATCGCGCGGCCGATCGCGCCGGGATTCTCCCAAAGGAATTCCATGACCTCCCATTCGGCTTCGGTCAAAACAATGCTTTCGTCGGACATAAGACAGTTCTCCTTGTTTACGGTTGTAAACAGTATAGCAGGTCAGTCTACAGTTGTCAACAGTTCGGGCAAAGAAAATCCCGGGAAGCGTAAGCGTCCCGGGAAAGGATCGGTCATGGAGTTTAAAGAACGTCAGGCTTCGGGCTTGAACATCGCAACGAAATGGCAGCGGTCGTAATGCGGAAGCAGCGTCGAGGAAAGCCACTGGTGCTGAAGCTCCGCCACGGTGATTTCCTCACTATCGACGAGGTAGTAGTATTCAAGCGTTTTGTCGATCTCGTGCTTGAAGCAGGCATATTTCGCCCGATTCTCGCGCGGGTCGGGCTCCTGCTCGTCGCTCTTGCGGATCGTCATATAATAACAGCTGCCGTCGAATTCGAGCTCGCCGACGAAGAGCTGTGGGTAGTTGCCCTTTTCCCGCTCATAGTATTCCTCGGCGCAGCGCTCAGGATCGAGCGTATAGTAATGCGCATATCTGAGAACGCCGGGTTCGCCCCTTTTGCAGGCCTCCATGAACTCGTCGAGCTTTTCTCGTCCGTTCGTGCAGACGGAATCCTCGGTCACGACGTAATCGGTCTTTTTGAGCTCCGCAAGCAGCTCGTCGGCGCTTTTGTCGGTCGGGATATCCGCAAGGCTCGGCCCCGCGTCGGCTTTTGCCGGCGCTTCGGAAAGCTCGGCTTTGCCCGTGCAGGCGGCAAGACCGCAGGCGATCCCGCCGATCAAAAGAGCGGCGGCAGCGGTTCGCAGAATGGCTTTGAAGTTCATTATCGGCACCTCGTTTAAACAGTTCTCATATAATGATTCACCGTTTTCGGAAAAATCTTACGGCGTCGGGATCATTATTTCAGAAGATCGAGGACTTCTTCCTTTGAGATCAGGCCGACGGAGCGTTTGATCTCCTTCCCGTTTTTGAAAACGATCAGCGTAGGGATCGCCGAAACGCCGAAACGGTCCGCAAGATCCGGGAAATCGTCGATATCGATCTTGCCGATGCGGTAGCTGCCGTCGCTTTCCGCGGCAAGCTCCTCGAGGGTCGGGGCGAGACGCATACAGGGTCCGCACCATGTCGCCCAGAAATCGACGATGATCGGGACATCGGAAGCGATGACCTCTTCGAAATTCTTGTTCGTGATGATTATTTCCTCGCGGAGGATATCCTCCCCGCCGTTTTCGGGGGCCGCCGTGAAATCGCCGAAGCCGTCTTCTTCCCCGGGCGTAACCGAATCGTTATTATTCGTCTTACCTTTCAAAAGCTCGCATCCGGGCAGGATCAGCGCAATTGCCAGGATTGCGAGGATCAGCGCTATGGTTCTTTTCATTTTTCCTCCTTTGAAACGAACGGCAGGGCATTTCCGCCCCGCCGTTCGGACCTGCTTTATTTCAGCATTTCGAGGATCGCGCCCTTCGGACGAACGCCGAGGGAACGGTTGACTTCCTGACCGTTTTTGAAAACGATCAGCGTCGGGATGCTCTGAACGCCGTAGCGCATCGCGAGCTCGCCTTGCTCATCGACGTTGACCTTGCCGACGCGGTAGGCGCCGTTCGCTTCCTTCGCAAGAAGCTCGATGGTCGGCATCAGCATCCTGCAGGGACCGCACCAGCTTGCCCAGAAATCCACAAGGATCGGGGTCTCGCCGGCGATTTCGGCGTCAAAGTTCTCTTTGGTCAAAATGATTTCCATTTTCAAATACCTCCTGGGGTCTTATATTTGAAACGGCTTTCAGCCAAGTTTCCGAAATTTATTCTGCCTTTTTAAGGTGGAACTCATGCGGCTTTTCCTCGCCGCGCAGAACGCGCAGACCGCCCGCCGCGAGGGCCTCCATCTCGAATTCGCCTGCCATGACCTGCATCGGAGCGATCCACTCGACGTGCGGGCGGATCATATCCATCAGCATCTTGCTGTGGGCAAGGCCGCCGGTGATGACGATGCGGTCCACTTTGCCGCAGACGACGCTCGCGAGGTCCGCAATGCCCTTTGCGTGGCTCCTGGCCATCGCTTCATAGATGAGCTTCGCGTTCTCGTCGCCCGCTTCGATCATCTTTTCGACCTCGATGGCGTCGCTCGTTCCGAGAAGGGCGGAAAGACCGGACTTGCCGCGGATATAGCGGCTCATCTCTTCCTTCGTGTACTTACCGCTGTAGCAGAGCATCGCAAGATTCATCGCCTGGATGCGGCCGCAGCGCTCCGGCGCGAAGCCCGCGTCATCGTCGCTGTAGCAATCGATGCAGCGGCCCTTGTGAACGAGCCATGTGGAGCAGCCGCCGCCGATATGGTCGACGATGACCGTGACGTCCTCCAGCTTTTTGCCGAGGATCTCCTCCGCGCATTTTCTCGCCATCGCGCGGCTGTTGAGCACGTGGCCGCGGCTCGCCTTACGGA
>JAEEYN010000195.1 GCA_016288175.1 Bacillota bacterium
CGCCATGCGCGCAACAGGTCCATCGGCGGCGACGGCGACTGGTCCCGTACCCGCAGGCAGAGGGATATCATGTATGCGATGCTGAACCGCGTCAAAGAAGAGCACAGCATCGGTGCGCTGATCGGTCTTGTATCGAGCATGATGAACCATGTCGAAACGAACCTTACCGCGGCCGAATGCATCGACCTTGCCGTTGATTTCATCTTCGGCCAGCCGGTCTCGCTCGCGAACAGGGCGGTTCCCTTCGAGGGAACATGGCACTATGCCTGGGAGGGCAGGATGGCGGTCATCCAAATCGACATCGCCGCGAACAGGGCAAAGCTGCATCAGTACCTCTACGGCGGCAATACTGCCGACTGACAGCGATAATAACGAAAGAGAGCCTTCCCCGAAGGGAGGGCTCTTTTGATATGCGTTTTATTGAAGGAAGCTTATCTCCCCCTGCCCGGAACGATCGGACAGTCCCAGAAAAGCAGTTTCCCGCCGTATTTTTCCGCAAGGCGGATCGCCTGGATCGTTACGGCGTCGACGTCCCATTTTTTAAGGGCGCAGATCCTGTAAACAATGAGGCCGCAGGGCAGATCGCCCGTTTCGAATTCGTCGCTCGCGCCGAGCGCGAAGCCTTCCGAAAGCGCTTCTTCGCCGAAGCGGGTGCGTTCGCCGTGCCCGGGGAAGGCGAGGTGGAGGTTCAGCCGGCGGGGAGCTTCGGAATCGCCGCTCTCATAGAGCTCTTCGATCTGCTCCTCGTTGCGGACGGTCTGATACTTCGCTTCATCGGGATAGAGGATGCGGAAATAGCTCGACCAATCCTCCTCCGTCTTGCCGCCGACGCGGCAGGAAAACCCGCGCTGCTTTTCGGCAAGCTCGCGCAGGCGGGAATACTCCTCCTTTGAGGAGAGATAGAAATAATACTGGCGGATATCGGCTTTTTCGATATAGCCGGCAAGACGCAGATCGAGCTTCTTTTCGCATTTCGCGGCGAAGGCGGAGATATGCCGAAGATCCGAAGAGGAGAGCTCCTTGCCCTCCTTTTTGCTGCTGCAGCCGACGAAAGCGAGGATCGGATGATCCCCGTTCGCGCCGACATCATAGAGTGCGAGATCCACGACGAAGCGCGCTTTCTCGCCCTCGAGCCGCCAATCATATTCGAAAAAGTTCTTTTTTGCCGCTGCCATAAAACGCTCCTTTCGACCTTGCTTTTATTGGAGAGAAAGGGACGAGGGGTTTGGGGACGGTGTTATTCCTTCGGGATCAGAACGGCCTTGATGCGGCGGACGCCTGCGCTCGAAGCCTCTTCCTTCTTGATCTTGAAGGTGCCGAGCTCGCCGGTGTGCGTCGCGTGAGGACCGCCGCACATCTCGCAGGAGTATTCGCCCATCGTATAGACCTTGACGACATCGCCGTAGGTGAACAGGCCGATCGCGCCGCGCGCCTTTGCGTCCTCATAGGACATTTCCTCGCAGGTGATCGGAACATCCGCCGCGATGGCGTCGTTGACGAATTTTTCGACCTCCGCCAGCTCTTCCGGAGTGACCTTCCTGCCGAAGGAGAAGTCGAAGCGGAGCCTTTCGGGGGTGATGTTGGAACCCTTCTGGGAAACGCTGTCGTCGTGCAGGACCTTGCGAAGACCCGCCTGAAGCAGATGCGTCGCGGAGTGCAGCTTCGTCGTCGCCTCGGAATGGTCGGCAAGACCGCCCTTGAACTTCTGCTCCGCGCCGGCTCTCGATTTCGCCTGGTGCTCCGCGAACGCCGCCTTGTAGCCCTCGATATCGACGGTCAGGCCGTTCTCGCGGGCGAGCTCCTCGGTGAATTCGATCGGGAAGCCGAAGGTATCGAAAAGATGGAACGCCGTAACGCCGTCGATCCTTCCGTCCGGGAAGCTGCGCTTGACGCGCTCGAATTCCTTCGTGCCCTGGCTGAGGGTGCGCTGGAAGGCCTTTTCCTCCTTATCGAGCTCGGAGATCACGGTTTCGCGGTGCTCGGCGAGCTCCGGATAGATATCGCCGTAGGTCTCGATGACCGCGCCGGCGACCTTCGAAAGGCTCATCTCGGGCATACCGAGCTGCATCGCATAGCGCAGCGCACGGCGGATGATCCTGCGGAGGATATAGCCCTGATCGACGTTCGAGGGGACCACGCCGCGCTGATCGCCGAGCATGAAGGCGGCGGTGCGCATATGGTCCGCGATGATGCGGAACGCCTTGGTAACGGCGGGAGAATCGCCGTAGTTCTTGCCGGAAAGCTCCGCGATCCTGCCGAGGATGCCGGTGAAGGCGTCGGTGTCGTAGACGGAACCTACGCCCTGGAGCGTCGCGACGGTGCGCTCGAGACCCATGCCGGTGTCGACGTTCTTCTGCGCGAGCGGCTCATATTTGCCGTCTGCGGTCTTGTTGTACTGCATGAAAACGTCGTTCCAGATCTCGAGGTACTTGCCGCAGTGGCAGCCGGGGAAGCAATCCGGGCCGCAGGGCTCCTTGCCGGTGTCGATGAACATTTCGGTATCGGGGCCGCAGGGGCCGGTCTGGCCGGCGGGGCCCCACCAGTTATGCTCGCGGCCGAGGTAGAAGATATGAGATGGATCTACGCCCATTTCGACCCAGCGGTCATGCGCTTCATCATCGCGCGGGAGCTCGCCTTCGCCCGCGAAGCAGGTGAAATAGAGCTTGTCCTTATCGATGCCGAGCCATTCCTCGCCGGTCAGGAATTCCCAGCTCCATTCGATCGCCTCGTGCTTGAAATAATCGCCGAGGGACCAGTTGCCGAGCATCTCGAAGAAGGTGCAGTGACTGGCGTCGCCGACCTCGTCGATATCGCCGGTGCGGACGCATTTCTGAACGTCGCAGAGCCTGCTGCCCGCGGGGTGCTTCGCGCCGAGCAGATACGGCACGAGAGGATGCATGCCCGCCATCGTGAAAAGAGCGGTCGGGTCGTTTTCGGGGATCAGCGAGGAGGAGGGGATCACGGCGTGTCCCTTCTCGCTGAAGAACCGGAGAAAGAGCTTGCGAAGCTCGGAGGTTGTGAGTGTTTTCATAGCGTTTTCCGAACCTTTCGGGGAAGAATTTAGTCGATCATTGAATTCAGCATTTCGGTGACCTTGTCGAGCCAATCGCCTTCATAAAGCTCGATCATGCCCGCGTCCGCCGCGGCGGCGAGCTTCGTGTTCATGGGCAGCTTCGCGGTCAGGGGAATGAAATGCCTGTTCGCGGTCTCTTCGACCTTGCTTTCGCCGAAGATATAGGTCTTTTCGCCGCAGTGCGGGCATTCGAAATAGCTCATGTTCTCAACGAGCGCGAGGACGGGGATATTCATCATGCCCGCCATATTGACCGCTTTTTCGACGATCATGGAGACGAGCTCCTGCGGGGAGGTGACGACGATGATGCCGTCCACGGGCAGGCTCTGGAAAACGGTGAGGGGCACGTCGCCGGTTCCCGGAGGCATATCGACGAACATGAAGTCCACGTCGTTCCAGATAACG
>JAEEYN010000196.1 GCA_016288175.1 Bacillota bacterium
GCAGACCGTCTCTGCATGCCCCGCGTCGACGTCGACTTCAACTATGAAGCGATGCGTCAGCTCGTTCAGGTCGAGCGCGACTGGGTCCCCCATAACCCCGGCACCAGCCTCTATCTCCGCCCGACGATGATCGCGAACGACGAGGCTCTCGGCGTACACGCCGCAAAGCACTACATCTACTACATCATCTGCTCCCCCTCCGGCGCTTACTATAAGGCGGGCCTCGCCCCGATCCGCATCCGCGTTGAGGATAAATACGTCCGCGCGATCCGCGGCGGCACGGGCTTTGCGAAGACCGGCGGCAACTACGCCTGCTCCATCCTTGCCGGCGCGGAGGCCGAGAAGGACGGCTACAGCCAGGTACTCTGGCTCGACGGCGAGTACATGAAGTACGTCCAGGAAGTCGGCGCGATGAACATGATGTTCCTCATCGACGGCAAGCTCGTCACCGCTCCCCTCGAGGATACGATCCTGCCCGGCATCACCCGCCGCAGCGTCATGACCCTCGCCCGCGAGATGGGCATCGAAGTCGAGGAGCGTCCGCTCTCCGTTGACGAGCTCTTCGAGGCCGGCGAAAGCGGCAAGCTGACTGAGGCGTTCGGCACCGGCACCGCGGCCGTCGTCTCCCCCGTCGGCGAACTCGCATACCGCGACAAGCACATCTACATCGGCGACAAGTCCGTCAACAACGGCATCGGCGAGCTGACCATGAAGCTCTACAACACCCTCACCGGTCTGCAGTGGGGCCGCATCCCGGATACCCACGGCTGGGTCACCGATATCGACAAGGACTGATAACGCAGATTTTTCGGCGTCATCGCCGCTCCGGAGCTCCGCAAAAGCGGAGCTCTTTTTGATTTCAAAAACTCCGGATTAAGGGTTGACATTTGTTATCCATTGTGATATCATTAAATAAACGGATAACGCATGTTATCCTTTGGAGGTGCAAAATGAACAATCACTCATTTTCCGACGGCGAATGGAAGCTCATGAATCTTTTATGGGACGAGAGCCCGCTTACGATATCGAAAATGGTGAGTGCGCTGAAGACCGACACGGGCTGGGGCAAGGCGACGATCAACATCATGCTCAACCGGCTTGCGGATAAAGGCGCCGTCCGGATCGAGACCGGCGGGCGGTCCAAGCTTTTCTATCCGATCACCGGACGCAGCGACGCAGTGCGTTCGGAAGCGAAGAGCACGCTTTCCCGCATCAAAACCGGCTCGCTCGCGCTGCTCGTCAGCACAATGACCGAGGAAAGCGATCTTTCCGACGCGGAGATCGAGGAGCTTGTGACGATCCTCCGGAAAGGACGTGAAGAAAAATGACCGATATAATTTGGGTGATCTCTTCAAGCGTATTGATTCTTGCCGTAATCGCCATCCGCGCGCTTTTCGGCCGTAAAATGCGGCCCGGCCTTCGCTACGCGCTTTGGGGGCTCGTGCTTGTTCGCCTGCTGATCCCCGGGACGCTCTTTCATCTGCCCGTGAGCGTGAGCTCCGTTGCCGAAAGAGCCGAAGTCATCGGCGATTATGAAGCGGTGCGCGGCGTTGATGCAGTCGAACGAACGGACAGCGGCGATATCCGCCTGATCCGCTACCGCATGCCCGGCGCGGCGGCGCCCGGGGCCGACTCAGCCCCCGAAACCGCCGTGACGACGGCGCCGATCGGCGCGGAAACATCGTCTCCCACAGGCGAAGCTGCCGCGGCGATAACCGAACAGGAAAAACCGACCGCCGTCCCCGTTGTTTCTTCCGTGATTCGCGATGCGGCTCCGGAGCGTTATGAACGCATGAAGAGCGCGATCCGCCTTCGGGATATCCTTCGGATCGTCTGGCTCGCGGGCGTCTTGGCCGCCGCTTCGGTGTTTATCTTTGCAAACGTTCGCCTTTACATCCGCCTTCGCTCAAGGCGCAGACGTATCGAAGCCGACTGCAAGCGGCCGGTCTATGCCGTCGACGGGCTGGCTTCATCCTGCCTCTTCCTCGGCACGATCTATGTTTCCGGCGAAGCCGCAAGGGACGAAGAAACGCTTCGCTGCGTGCTTGCGCACGAGACGGCGCATTATCGCCACGGCGACCATATCCTCTCGCTGCTGCGCTGCGCCGCGCTTTCGCTGCACTGGTATAATCCCCTTGTCTGGTGGGCAGCCGCGCTTTCCGTTCGGGACAGCGAGCTCTTTGCGGATGCGGGCGCCGTAAAAGCGCTCGGCGAAAGCGAAAGGGAGAAATACGGTCTGACGCTGATCGCGCTTTCCGCGAACAGGTCAAAAGCGCCGGTGATCCTTTCCGCAGCGACCTCTATGAACGGCAAAAAACGCACGCTCCGCGAACGGATCCGGCAGATCTCCGGCGCCGGGCGAAAAGGCATTGTCGTTTCGATCGTCATGCTGCTGATCGCCGTCTTCGTTTTCGGCTGCGCCGTCGCCGGAAGCGATAAGAAAACCGAAGCCGACGCATCGGAAACGCCGACCGCAGAAACCGAGCCTTCGGTCTCCCCCGCCCCGACCGAAACTCCTGCGCCGGAGCCGACGCCCGATCCCGACGCCGCCGCGTTTTCCGATCCCGCTTTCGAGAGCGCTTTCCGCGCAAAATACGGCTTCAGCGGAACGATCCGCAAGGAAGATCTCCTCGGCTTCACGGAGCTCGATCTTTCCGGCTGCGGGCTTTCGGATATTTCCGATATCGCCGCGTTCACGGAGCTTACGAAGCTCGATCTTTCGAATAACAACATCCGCAACGTCAATCCGCTTGCAGCGCTTACGAAGCTTACGGAGCTCGATTTAAGCAACAACAAAATCAACGAGCTGTACGGGATCGTTCACCTCAGCGAACTTACGAGGCTTGATCTCAGGAGCAACAAGATCGTTTCAGAAAGCATTCTTTCCGGTTCCGATCTGACGAAGCTGCGTTACCTCGACATTTCCGGCAATATGATCAACAGACTCGATTTCTGTTCGAATATGGCGGAGCTCGAAACGCTGATCGCCAACGATAATCAAATAAACAGCATCGACGGGCTCAAGGCTCTTGAGAAGCTTGCTCATCTTGAAATCAACAGCAACCTGATCTTTGATCTCAGCGTTCTTGATGAGCTTCCCACGGGCGTCCGGATCAGCGCTGACGGCAATCCGACCGTGCCGGACGATGAATGGTTCATCGAACGGGCCTGGCCGTATGCTCAGGCGGCGAATGAAACGCTGGATCTCGGCTTTGAGCGTTCGAGAGCCAGTGTCGGAATGAAATACGCCGTCGAACCGCGCTTCCGCATCGTCAGCTTCCCTTCCACCAACGGATGGGCGGTGCTCGACGTAACGTTCCTTTACGGTAATGACGGCCAGTGGAATATCGAATACTCCGGCGTGATAAACACGGCGTGGTGGGCAGGCGGCGTCGATACTTCAGAATTGGACGGCCGCATCAAGCGCGCATTCAAGGAACTGGATCTCGAAAGCCTGCGCAGCGTGACCCTTACGCCCGATGACCTTCGGAGCGCCGGAATACCTGCTGACGGCTCGGAGGAATGCTATCTCGGCATAACGGAATATCTCGCCGGGCTGCGCTGTGAAAGATTCCTGAACTGCTCCGATGACAATCCGCTGAAATGCCTTGAAGCCGCCGTCACAGGCTCTTCGATCAACTGTTATCCGCTTTTGCCCGGATCGTACTACGGATGCTCCGCCGGGATGTGCTTTGTCCCCGTCGATGCGTATACTTTCACGGCAAGCATAAGCGGCGAGAATGATCCCTATGCCTGTTCGATCAACATTCAAAGCGACCGTTTTTACGGCATGTTCGATTACGGCTTCAGTTACCGTATAACCCCGCAGAGCGACGGTTCCTTCCTTTGCGTGCTTGACAACACTTCAACCGACCCCGGCATGAGCCCCGACCATATCTATTCGTATTCATGGGCCGATCCGATGAACCGCCTGCCCCTGTCTATCGAAAGCACTCTTGACGATACCCTTGATAATCCGGCGGAAGGCGATGATCAATCTTACATATGCAGCGGTCAATGGGTCCTGCGCGATCTTTTCGGTATGGATTGGAACTGGTTCGGCCGCGAATACGGCATGGACGACTGGAAGGAGCTTGTTCAAAGGCTGCTCCCTGCTTCGGTCTCGTCTTAC
>JAEEYN010000197.1 GCA_016288175.1 Bacillota bacterium
CCGCCATTTTCTTTCATGCTTTTTATCCATTTGTTATCATCCTTTCCTTTCGCTGCGGGGCATCTTTTCCGCCCGCCGCCGGTGAGCATAGTTTGCCCGTTTTTTTTCGGTTTATGCGAAAAGGTAATTGCGGCAGCGCCGGAAATCGCCAGCAACCAACCCGGCAGTTGGCGAGTCGGAAAACAACCGACATGGGAGATGCGGCCCTGCTCGCGAGCCTTTGGCGAAGCGAGCTCGCAGCGGGTCAGCGCGCCGCGGCGCGAGAGCCGCGGAACCGCGGACGTCAGGCAATTAGGGAAGCGTCCGCAGCGAAGCTGCTGCAAACCATTCATGCCACGACGATAAACTCGGAGAAAGACAACCGAAGCACATACCGGCAACAACCGACACGGTAGCTGCATGATTTTTGATATAAAAAAAGAGAAGCGGATGAACCGCTTCTCACGAAAAAACATCGGTCGGAAAACTGCCCGTACTTCAACAAGCCCGCCGGCGGAGGCCGGAAGGGCATACTGAAACAGACACCCGCGTTTACCGGGGCAGGTGAAAGCCTCAGGCCTGGAGGATGGGCGAATTGAGCGAGAGGACCTTGGTCTTCTCGAGGTGGGTGCGGAGGATCGCCGCCGCGAATTCGGTATCGCCGTTGCGGCAGGCCTCGATGAGCTTATAATGCTCGCCGCGGGACTGGCTGGAAACCTCCGCCGCGGAATAATAGGGGCGGATGTACCTGTCGACGTTCGCGTGGAGCTGCTCGATGAGCTGGAGCAGGAAGCCGTTGTTCGTCGCGCCGTAGAGGGTGAGATGGAACTGGAGGTTCAGATCCTCGAGCTTGTTCGCATCGGTCTCAACATCGCACTGAGCAAGGATCTCGGAAGCCTTTTCGATGCACTCCTCGGTCATCACGGGGATCGCAGCGCGGATCGCGCCCATCTCGAGGATGATGCGGGTATCCATTGCGTTTTCGAGCTCCTCGCGGGTGAGCTTCGTAACAACGGCGCCGCGGTTCGGATAGATGCGGACAAGACCCTGCGCGTCGAGCTGACGGAAGGCTTCGCGGACGGGGATGTGGCTCACGCTCAGCTGAGCGGAGATCTCATCCTGACGAAGGGGCATACCGCCGGGCAGAACGCCGCGGATGATCGCAGTGCGGAGAACCTGGAAGACCCAGTCACGGGCGGCCATGGAACGTTGCTGCATTTCCTCTGCAATGTCTCTAAGCTGCATAGTTTATCTCTCTCTTTCTGACAAATAGTGATGTCGATATACAATTATCATTTTTCATTATAAACCGATTTAATATACTTGTCAACACTTGGGAAAGAAAAAAATGCCGAATTGTATACCTATATTTTGCGCTGCTGCGGTTGATTTTGCCGAAACGGCGACAAAAAAGCCTGTGAGGGACGAAAGAAATGCGTTGGAAAAAGCGCGAACTACTGCATCGAGAGCATATCCTCATAAAGCGAGCGCATGATCCGCTTTTCAAGGCGCGAAATATAGCTTTGGGAGATGCCGAGCATATCGGCGACCTGCTTTTGAGTGTATTCCCGCCGCCCGCCGAGGCCGAAACGCAGCTCGACGATCCTCCTTTCGCGCTCCGAAAGCCTTGCGAGGGCGAGGGAGAGCAGCTCGCGGTCCACGGCGTCCTCAAGCTCGCGGTCGACGTCCGCGCCGTCCGTGCCGAGAACATCCGAAAGCAGCAGCTCGTTGCCGTCCCAGTCGACGTTCAGCGGCTCGTCGAGGCTGACCTCGAGCTTGCGGCGGCTGATCTTGCGAAGGTGCATCAGTATCTCGTTTTCGATGCAGCGGCTCGCGTAGGTCGCAAGCTTGATGTTCCTGTCCGAGCGGAAGGTGTTCACCGCCTTGATCAGCCCGATCGTGCCGATCGAGATCAGATCCTCGATCGAAACGCCGGTATTATCGAACTTTTTGGCGATGTAGACGACGAGGCGGAGATTATGCTCGATCAGCGTCCGCTTCGCTTCCTCGTCGCCGGCGGTCAGCCTTTCGGAAAGCGCGAGCTCCTCCTCCTTCGAAAGGGGCGGGGGCAGGGATTCGCCGGTGCCGATATAGTTGACCTCGCCGCCGGGGCAAAGATGTTTATACAGCGCGGAGAGGACGCGCCTTAACAGTTTAAGCATGGTGAACCTCCGGGGAAGATTTAGTTTTGTGCCGAGGTCAGTGCATGATGTGTGCGGGGCGGAAATCGCTGACAACCTGCCCGGGATATGCGACCCCGCTCGCGAGCGAATGCGAGCCGTAGCGAGTCAGCGCGCCGCGCCGCGAGAGGCGCGGAACCGCGGGCGCCAGGCAATTAAGGACACGCCGCACCGAAGGTGCTGCAAACCATTCATGCCACGACAATAAACTCGGAGAGCGGAAACCGGCGGTATGAATCGCCGACAACCGACCCGGGAGATGCGTCCCCGCTCGCTTTATAATAATATGAAGCTCAAGCCGCGGGCAAAACTGCCGGCGGAACGAGCGCCGTTTCGGCGGAGGAGAAGGCGACGAGCGCGTTCACCG
Source organism: Bacillota bacterium (assembly GCA_016288175.1). Classification (GTDB taxonomy): domain Bacteria; phylum Bacillota; class Clostridia; order Christensenellales; family CAG-138; genus PeH17. The sequence continues at coordinate 2,527 of JAEEYN010000197.1, forward strand.
GAACGCCGCCGATAAGGAGCCTGTTCGGACGCAGGGCGAAGATCACCGCCGTGCCGCCCGCCGTGCGGATGGGAACGGGGATGCGGGCAAGCGCCGCCGCCGCGGGATATTTCCTTCGGCTCAGCAGCACAACGGGCAGCCCCGTGACGGGCTCCGTAAGGGCGTTGCCGGTGTCGATGAGCGCCGCGCACTCGACGGGCCCGCATGCGAATTCGGCGCGGAGACGCACTGTCTGCTCCGCTGTCACCCTGCGCGAAAGCAGGCGGCGGATCGCTTTCGGAAGAAAACACGAGGCGAACAGCCCGAGAAGCGCCGCCGGGATGCCGATGCCGCCGCTGACGAGGCTTTCGCCGAGGATCAGCGCGATGAGCAGCACGGCGCCGCCGATGATCGCGGCGGAAAGCAGAACGGCAAGGAACGCGTACAGCCGGCAGCGGACGCTTTTGCCGGGAAGGGCGAAGGACATGATGAGCGTCAGGCCGAGCTTCGCGGGAAGGCCGTAAAGAAAGCACGCGCCTCCCGCAGCGAGGGCGGCGGCAGCAGCCCCGAAAAGAGCGAAAAGTCCGAGGCGCAGACGCCGGGCGCCGACGGAGAGCATTGCCGCCGCAAGCCGCAGGATCAGAAGGTCCATCAGGAGGTTATCGAGCAGAAA
>JAEEYN010000198.1 GCA_016288175.1 Bacillota bacterium
CGTGCGAACACGAACCTTTGCCTTGCGCAGCAGGCGATCACTCCCTCCGGCTATTCCGAAGGCTGGGCCGTTTTCTCGGAGCTTATGATCGCTAAGCACGCGGACAAGTACAATATCAATACCTGTCTGATCGAAAAGGACGAAAATATCGTTACCAACATCCTGATTCCCGGCTATGTGAGCATTAAAGTAAATCATGACGGCTGGACTAAGGATGATATTTCGAGCTATCTTGCCGGCTATATGATCTCAAACGAAGATTATGTCGATCTTCTCTATGAGTACTCTGTCGATGTTCCTCTTTATTTCTTCAATTATGCGATGGGCTTTGCCAATCTGATGAGGATCTATGACAATGTTCCACACGATACCGATCAGCAGCTCTCGCAATTCCTCGAAAGATACCTGAGCTACGGACCTTGCTTTTTCGATATCCTGAACGAAAAGTTCGGAGTTAAATAATAAAGATCCAACTCAGCAATCGATCGCGCCGGTATTGAACATGCCGGCGCGATTATGATATAATCAGTCAATAAATCCAAGCGGAGTGCATAGAAATGCTTAATAAAAAACAACAGCCGAACAAACGCCGTAAAGGTATCGGCGCTTATGACGAAGCGCTCGATTTTCTGACCCCGAAAGCACGCACGGTGCGCGAAATGGAGAACCACCTTGACGAATGCGATTACTCCGAGATCGAAGTCATTCAAACCGTCGAGAAGCTTCGCGCGACCGGCCTTCTTGACGATGAAAAATATGCTTCGAACTTCGTTGAATCCCGTCTCAATACAAAGCCCGTGAGCCGTCAGAAACTCCGTGAGCAGCTGTCCGGTCATTTTATCCCGGATGAAATCATTGATGCTGCCCTTGAAGCAGTCGACAGCGAAACGGAACTTGCAAACGCAAGAAGCGTTGCGGAGAAGTATTTCCGTCAATTTTCCTCTTTGGAGCTTACAGAGCGACTTCGCCGCGTCGGGCTGCGTCTTACGAGCAGAGGTTATTCTTTCGACGACATCAAAACCGTCCTTTCCGAACTGACCGAAGAGCTTCCCGATGAGTAATCCTCTTTTCCCGCAAATCGAATACCTCGAGACAGTTGATTCGACAAACGCATACCTAAAGCGGAGAATCCTTTCCGGCTTCACAAATTGCGGCGAGCCGTTCTCGTGCGCGGCGAAGGAACAGACCGAAGGACGGGGGAGAAACGGTCGAAAGTGGCTGAATACCGACGGAGCTCTTATGCTGAGCGTCGCAGTCTGCCTTGAGGATCATGCCTGGCAGGCGCCTCTTGCTTCGCTTGCCGCCGCATGCGCCGCAAAGGATACCATTGATTCGTCGGGCTGTGAATCGGTAATAAAATGGCCCAATGACATCGTCTGCATCCACGAAAGCGGATATTCGAAGCTCTGCGGGATCCTTTGCGAACTTGTTCAATCGCCTTGCGGCAGTTGGTTCGCAATACTCGGCATCGGCATAAACGCCAATGCCGTTGCTGTTCCCGAAAACCTTTTGCAGCCCGCAACGTCCCTGCGCCTTGAAACCGGAAGGAGCTTCGATCTTGATGAAATGTCGGTCTTGCTGTATAAAGCGGTCTGCAGCAGAATGGATATGCTGAAAAACGATAAATACGCGCTGCTTGCCCATTACAGGAAAAACTGTTTTACTCTCGGCAAAAACGTGCGTGCAATAGAGAAGGACGGCAAAGACATCTGCGGGATTGCAGAAGCCGTTGATGATTTCGGTAGATTGATCATCAAACCCGAGAACGGCGAAACCGTTACCGTTACCGCAGCGGATGTGTCTCTGCGGCTTATTTGATTCGAATATGGAAAGAGTACTGACAAACGAAACGATGCGGATGATCGACCGCTATATGATAAACGATATCGGCATACCCGGCGCCATACTTATGGAAAACGCGGCCATGCGCACCGCCGAAGCCGTCATGCAATGCGGACGAAGCGGTCTATGCGCTGTTCTGATCGGTCCCGGCAACAACGGCGGCGACGGCCTCGCGCTGATGCGCATTCTTGCCGCGCATGGTCGTGAATCCGTCGGTGTCCTGCTCTGTGATCCCGAAAAACTGAGCGGCGACGCCGCTCTGAACTACTCGATCGCAAAAAAGCTCGGGCTTGCTCTTTCCGATGATCCTTCCTTTATCGATAATGCCGAAGTGATCGTTGACGCTGTTTTCGGGACAGGTCTTTCCCGAAACATCGATGGAAAGCAGCTTGAAGCCATACGCCGTGCGAACAGTACCGATGCGTACAGGATCGCAGTAGATATCCCTTCCGGCATTAACGGCGATACCGGAAGAATCATGGGGTATTGCTTCAATGCCGATGAGACCGTTGCTGTTTTTGCGGTCAAACGCGGTCTTCTTTTAACGGAAAGGCTGGAATCCGTCGGAACGATCAGTGTCGCAAGGATAGGTCTTGTAGACGCAAAAATGCAGTCTGCACTTGACAGCGAAACGATCGTCGACGAGGCTTTCGTACGCTCGCTTCTTCCGGGAAGAAAGCGCGTTTCAAACAAAGGAAATTACGGCAGAACGCTTATCGTTGCCGGAAGTCAAACTATGCCCGGCGCGGCTGTTATGTGCACGCGCGCTGCGCTTCGCGCAGGTTCGGGGCTCACCCAGACTTTCGTACCCGCAGGTATCGAAAGCTCATTTGCGGCAACGCCCGAAACTATGCTGATCGTTGATGACGGCACGGTCGATCTTGACGAGATGCTCCGCTGGCCCGATGCAGTTTGCTTCGGCTGCGGCGCAGGAAACGACCCGAGAAAGTTCGAAAAGGCAAAAGCCGTGCTCTGCAGCGGCAAACCTGCGGTGATCGATGCGGACGGGCTCAACCTTATGACAGAGGAGCTTAAGCAGCTTCTTTGCGCGAATCATGTGATTACTCCGCATCCCGGCGAAATGTCGCGCCTTACAGGTGCTCCCGTTTCGGAAGTACTTGCCGATCCCGTTGCTTTTGCGGTTGATTTTGCGAAGAAATACGGCTGCACTGTGCTGCTCAAGAGCGCTGTGTCCGTGATCGCGTCACCGGACGGCAGGATACGCTATAACACTGCGGGAAACGCGGGCCTTGCAAAAGGCGGCAGCGGCGACGTGCTTTGCGGCATTATCGGTGCGCTGCTTGCGGCGGGATTGTCTCCTTTCGATGCTGCAGGTGCCGGAGCTTTTCTTCTCGGGAGCTCAGCCGATACTGCGATGAAACTGCTGAAAGAACGGATGCTGACGGCGAGCGACGTTGTTTCCGCGCTGCAATGTGATTTGTGTTGATTACAAAACGGAGGTTTTTAGATATGCTTATTCTGAAAAACGGAAATGTGAAGCCCATGGCCGGCGAAGATTTCACCGGTGACATCCTGATCGACGGCGGCAAGATCGCCTCGTTCGGAACAGAACTCGAAAAGTCCTTCCCGGATGCCGAAGTCATTAACGTGACCGGCTGCACTGTCATTCCCGGCATTATCGACGCGCACTGCCATATCGGGATGTGGGAAGATGGAATGGGGACGGAAGGTTCCGACGGTAACGATCCCTATAAACCCGTAACGCCCGAGCTCCGCTCCATCGACGGGATCAATCCTTATGACCGCTGCTATCGCGAAGCCTGCGCCGCGGGCATTACAACGGTCGTCACCGGTCCCGGCAGCGCAAACGTGATCGGCGGTCAGTTCGTAGCAATGAAGACGGCGGGGAAAGATCTTGACGATATGATCGTCAAATTCCCGCTCGCGATGAAGGCCGCTCTAGGCGAGAACCCGAAGCGCGTTTTTTCCGGGCAGAAGGCATTTTATACAAGGATGTCCGTCGCTTCTTTGCTCCGCAAAACCCTTGCCGACGCAAGGGAATACGATGAAAAGATCAAGGCAGCGGGGGATGACCCATCAAAGCTTCCGAAGACCGATCATTCCCTCGAAGCGATGCTGCCAGTCATCCGCCGCGAACTTCCGCTGAAGATCCATGCGCACCGTATCGACGATATCATGACTGCGATCAGAATTGCGAAAGAGTTCAACATTTGCTGCACTCTCGACCATTTTTCCGAAGGGTATATGTACATTGACCTGATAAAGGACGACATCGATTCGCTCGAAGCCGGGATCATCGTCGGACCTTATATGAGCGGCAGAAGCAAGATCGAGCTTCGCAACTCAAGCATGGCCGCCCCCGGCATCCTCTATCAAAAAGGCGTCAAGTTCGCCATCATGACAGACCACCCGGTTATTCCGATCCAGTATCTGCCCGTATGCGCCGCCGTTGCGGTTCGTGAGGGTCTTCCCGAGAAAGCCGCTCTTGAAGCGATAACAAGGAATCCAGCGGAGATCATCGGTCTTGGCGAACGCATCGGAACTCTTGAAAAAGGCAAGGATGCCGATATCGCGGTTTTCAGAGGCGATCCTTTCGATTTCCGTACGCGCTGCGTTCTGACTCTCGTCAACGGAAAGGTGGCGCACAGTGAACTTTGATTGTTCCTTGACCCGCTCCGTTCCCGAATTGAAGGCTGCTCTGCGCAAGGAGATCCGCGCAAAACGCCGGTCTTTGGATACAGAAGCCGTATCCGATGCTTCTTCTGCCGTCGCCGAACAGCTGCTCAAGCTTCCGGAGATCAAAAACGCCGGTTTAATCCTTTCGTATATGCCCGTGAAAAACGAGCTTGACGTTCGCGAGCTGAACTCGATCCTTGTTTCGCAAGGGAAAAAGATCGCGTATCCTCTTTGCATCGAGGACGGAGGTCTGCGGCTGTTTGTCCCCGAAAGCGGCAATGCTTTCACCGTCGGCAGCTACGGCATTCTCGAACCCGATACCGAAAGATCGTCCGAAGTATTCCCCGAAAACCTTGACGCCGTAATCGTTCCCGCCGTCGCTTTTACGAAGGATTGTATGCGCCTCGGGCAGGGCGGGGGATACTACGACAGGCTGCTTACGAAAACCGATGCTGTGACCGTCGGAGTCGGTTACGATTTTCAGCTTCTCAAGTCCCTGCCGCTCGAAAGCCACGACAGACCGCTTGATTTTGTTGTCGTACCTTCCGGCGTTTTCAAGTCCGGACGTTGAACCGAATTTGACGCGAAATTTTAAAGATTATGTCGTATTGACTCTTGAAAACGGGCGGCTTAGGTGGTAAGATTATAATGATGAAGATTGGAGTGTGAACTGTGCGGATAATTGCCGGAACTGCACGCGGAAGGCTTTTCGACGCCCCCGAAGGTCTCGCAACGCGGCCGACGCTTGACCGTGTCCGCGAAGCCATGTTCGGCATGATACAGTTCGATGTTCCCGGTTCATCTGTGCTCGATCTTTTTGCCGGAAGCGGCGGTCTCGGGCTCGAAGCGCTTTCAAGAGGAGCGGCGAGCGTTGACTTCTGCGACATCAGCAAGAAAGCCTGCGAACTGATCGCTAGGAACTGCAAGAACCTCGGTTTTTCGGATCGAAGCGCGATCCATTGCTCCGATTGTTTCGTCCTGATCGAACGGCTTGCAATGCAGAAACGGAAGTATTCGCTTGTGCTGCTCGACCCGCCATATGAATCCGGTCTGTACAAGCCCGTTCTGAAGGCGCTGACCGATTTCGATCTTCTTGAAGACGGCTGTATTATTCTTGCAGAGCATCCGGTAAAGCTCGATATCGATCCCGGATTAAGCTGTCTCCGAACAGGCAAACCGCATCGTTACGGCGATGTTGCCGTCACAAAACTAATCTATGAAAGCGGCCTAATCGACCGCGGGAGCGAAGAGTGAGCATTGCGATTTTTGCAGGATCGTTCGATCCGTTCACTGCCGGGCATCTTGATATTGTCCAGCGTGCGGCGCCGCGTTTCGACAAACTCTATGTTTCGATCAGCCGGAATCCCGGGAAGGATCGCTCTCGCTTTACTCTCGAAGAACGTCTTGAGCTGATCCGCGATGCGGTCTCCGGGATCGAAAACATCGAAGTCACCCATTTCGAGGGATTGCTTGTCGACTATTGCCATGAGATCGGAGCAAACAGTCTGATCCGCAGCATCCGAAACGGCACCGATCTCGATTATGAGCGTCAGCTTGAAACCGTGAACCGTCAGCTTGACCCCGAACTCGAAACCGTATTCCTGCTTTCGAAGCCGGAACTCGCTTATATCAGCTCAACGCTTGTGCGTCAGCTCATGGATCTTGGAATCAGCATTGCGGAACTTGTTCCGAATGCAAATCATACAATCATTCTCAATAAATTAAACGGAGGGAACCAATAATCATGGAACAGACAGAACTCATCATTGTTGACGCTCTCGATAAAATCGAGCAGAAGATCTATGACAGCCAGATCCCGAGGATGCGTGCCGATGACAGGCTTCGCATCGTTAATTCCGACGTGATCGCCGACATGCTTGCCGATATCAAAACTCAGCTTCCCGCGGAGATCCGCCGCGCCAATTCGCTGCTTCTTCAGATGGACGCAAAACTTCAGTCCGCAACGGATTACGCCAACAAGATCGCAGCGGATGCGGAAAAGAATGCCGAGGATACGATGATCCGCGCCAATTCCGCCGCTCAGAAGGCGACCAACGAAGCAAATGAATACTATGATGAGAAAGTATCTCTCGGCGATGAGTATCTTGCAAACAAGATGCGCGAGGGCGACGATTATTACAACGACAGGATCTCAAAGGCGCAGGAAGATGCCGAAGCGATCATCGCGCAGGCAAATGAAGAGCGCGAGCGTCTGATCAGCGAGCACGAAGTCACTCTCGCCGCTCAGGATCAGGCGGAAGAGCTTCGCAAGAAGACGATAATGCGCTCCAACCAGGTTTATAACAACGCGAAAAAGAGCGCCGACGACGTTCTTGCAACGCTCATGAAGTATCTTGAGGAATACTACAACGCCATTGACGCCGACAGAAAAGCGCTTGATGTCAAGCCCGCCGAAACAGAGGCAAAGCGTCCCGATCAGCCCGCGCGTCCTCAGCCTCAGCAGGCAGCACGCCAGGAAGCCGAACCCGAACAGGATGACAATCCTCCTTCGTTCTTCGATCTCTTCAAGCGCAAGAAAAAGCCCCAGAGCAACAGCAGCAATAACCTCGATTACGAAGACATCAACTGATCCTTCGAATCAAACATCCCCTGTTTAATTTAACTCAAGCGGGCCCTCTTTTGGGGGTCCGCTTTCAAATTCTTGTTTTCCTCGAGATGAATACTGCGGAAAGCGATGCTGCAGCAGCAGAAATAACGCTGATGATCGCGATCTCGCCTGCAGTAACGGCGCGCGTGACCGCAAGCCTCTCCGTGGCGTCTGAGATAACGGCCTTGGCATCACTAATAAAAAGCGGAAACAGTGTGTAGCAAACAGCTGCCGAAACCGCTCCGAAAACAAGTTTCGATGCGAAGTAGGCAAGCGCTTTGGTTTTGCTGACTGAAAAGACCTGAAGCATAATGCAGATCCCGCCGAATGAAAGAAGGAAACTTATCAGCGTTGTTTTGATGCGGAGAGAAACCGCGAGACCGCTGATCATGGATATTCCCGACGTGATCTCAAAAAGCCCCGGAATAAATGCGCGCATACCGTCCGAAAAGCCGTTGAGCAGCCCGGATGCAAGAACGAAGCTAATAAAGACCGAACAGAAAACGATCGTTCCTCCGATCTTCAGCATGATCAGTGCGGCGTCATAGATCGCTTCCGGAAGGATCGATGAAAGACGTACTCTAACCTGAAAATCGCGGCATTCCTGTACCGGGCTGCTGTGGTTTTGTTCGATTTTGGGGAATCGTTTTTTCCCCGCAGAAGATACAAAAGAACAGTAACAGATACACAGCAAGAGTCCCGAAAGATAATGGCTCGAAAGAAGCAGCGCGGTCTCGCGGAACGTAGTGAACCCAAGCATTCGAGAGCAGACTGTTCCGATCAAAAACCCGGGTCCGGAGAAGTTCATGAATGCCGAAAGCACGCTTCCCGAAACGGAATGATCCCCTCCGATGCGCTCCTTGTCTCCCGAACAGACTGCTCCGAGCAATATCGATCCGCTCGGCGCTCCCGCGGATGCGCAGGCGAGAAACAGCCCGAGCAGTCCGCTCAAACCAAACCTTTCTCTCTTTCTCGCTTCTCCAAACCCTATTTTCTTCAAACAATTCACAAGAACGGTGAACGGGAACAAAGCCGGCATCACGCATCGCATAAAAAGGTCGGTTCCCTTAAGCGCATAACCGACGGAATCCTCGGCGAAGAATGCAAGAAATCCTATGAGAATAAATGTTGCGATCCTCAAAAAAACACTCATACGAAAATGTATGAGTGCTGTATCGCGGATATTAAGCGCTAAACTATGATCAAGGGGCGAGAAAAATCATCTGCGACCTGCTTGCTCAGCGGTTTCGCAAGAGCATGTATCCTGCTTGCTTTTCGCGAGATATCGATCACGGACAGTGCTGTCGGTCCAAGGCTTTCGATATCGGCAAACGACTTCACAACAGGCAGTTCGGCATTCCTGCTCAGCTCCGAAAGCAGATGGAGTTTTTCCTTTCGCACGCCTAACACGCGAATAAACAGTGCTTTCGGATCGCTTCGAACTTTATCAAGCAGTTCTTTTGTCGAACCGAGCAGAGCGGAGATCACGATGCGTTTCAGGCGAGCCATCGTGTAACGCTTTGATTTGACTTTTGAGAGCATTTCATTGACACTGGAGGAAGAACATGCATGCGCCGCAAAGAGGTTCTCAAGGCCTTCCGAAACGTCAGGAAGAGCGGCGATCTGCTCTGCGGTGAGGCTTCTGAAAGCAAGGAGCGCAGCTTCGGATAGAGAATCAAGGGAGGCGGGGAAGGAGCCGTCGTTCAGATCACGGATGATATCTTCAAAGACAAAAGCCGGGACATACTCCGAAACCGCATCGATATCCTTCCGCAAGACCGCCGAACGGATCGCAGAGGCCGAGGAGTACATTCCGCCGAGATTCCGATCATTATAATCTCCGATGCGCTTGATCGGACACCACAGGCAGTCGGGCGATAAACGCAGTATCTGACGGATGTATTCAACAGCCAGTATATCGTTTGGTCCTAACGTTCCTTCGCCTAAAACTGCACCGGCGGCCTTCGCATACGGTTCTCCTCGGTCAAGCGCTTCCTTGATCGAACCGGAATTCATGTCAAACTTTGCGGCTTTCAGCAGATTATCGGCATCACCCGTTTCGCTGCCGAAGGCAATTCCGTCAACGATCCCCGTCGAGATCAGAAGCTTTATCCCGCCAAAAGCAAAGACTTCCGCACATGCGCAGGAAAGAATGTCCGGCATTTCAATAACCATATCCGCACCGCCGATGAGAGCATGCCTTGCCCTTGTGAACTTGTCAAAGCATCCCGGTTCGCCGCGCTGAACAAAGCTCCCGCTCATGCAGACAACAACGTTTTGCGCGCCGGAAATGCGGCGCGCTTCTCTGACAGCATAGGCGTGTCCGTTATGGAATGGATTGAATTCGGCGATGATACCTATCGATGACATTTTTACCGGAAATCGATTTTATATTTAAATTTGCAGTGTTAATCACCGCATGATTATGTTATAATACAATTTGATACCGCAGTCAACACTTTTGCTTGGGTTTCTGCGAAGATCGGACGGCAACGCCGTAAATCAAACCAAGGAGAAAGAACATGAAAATTCTTGTTATCAATGCAGGCAGCTCCTCGCTGAAGTATCAGCTCATCGACACCGCCGACAACAGAGTTATCGCAAAGGGTCTTTGCGAGCGTATCGGCATTGAGAATTCAAAGCTGACCTATAAGCCGTCCGGCAAAGAGGGCTTTGAACTCGTTCAGAATATGAAGGACCACACCGACGCTATCAAGCTCGTTCTCGATGCGCTGGTCGATCCCGTTCACGGCGTCATTGCCGATATGAATGAGATCGACGCCGTCGGTCACCGCGTTGTTCACGGCGGCGAGAAGTTCGCCGAATCCGTGCTTCTTACCGACGAGGTAATTGAAACCATTGAAAGCCTCAACGACCTTGCGCCGCTTCACAACCCCGCGAACCTGATGGGCATCCGCGCGTGCAAGGCGATCATGCCCAATACTCCTATGGTCGGAGTTTTCGACACTGCTTTCCATCAGACCATGCCCGCCGAAGCTTTCATCTATGCGCTTCCTTATGAGGCCTATACCGACCATATGGTCCGCCGCTACGGCTTCCACGGCACTTCCCATAAGTATGTTTCCATGCGAGCTCTTGCAATGCTCGGCAAACCCGCAGAAGGAACAAAGATCATTACCTGCCACCTCGGCAACGGTTCCTCCGTCGCTGCGATCAAGGACGGCAAGTGCATCGATACCAGCATGGGTCTGACTCCCCTTGAAGGCCTTCCGATGGGCACCAGGAGCGGCGATATCGATCCCGCTATCGTCGGTTATATTGCCCGTAGGACCGGCATGAACATCAAGGAAATGGATACCTACATGAATAAGAAGAGCGGTATGCTCGGCATCAGCGGCGTATCCAGCGACTTCCGCGATCTCAGCGCCGCCGCAAACGAGGGTAACGAGCGTGCAGAGCTTGCTCTTAAAGTTTTCGCGTACCATGTAAAGAAATACATCGGCGCATACGCTGCTTCTCTTGACGGCGTTGACGCGATCGTATTCACCGCCGGTGTTGGCGAGAATGACAGGGGAATGCGTGAAAGGATCCTGACCGGTCTTGATTACCTCGGCGTTGATGTTGATTTCGATTACAACAGGAATGCTCCCCGCGGCGAGGAGATCACCATCAGCAAACCGGAGAGCAAAGTCAAGGTATTTGTGATCCCGACCGATGAGGAACTGATGATCGCAATGGATGCCGAGCGTCTTGCCAAGCAGGCTTAACATCGCAAATCGGCATTATATTTTCGAAAAATCAAAAAAACCTGTTGACAACAGCACCTTTGACATATAAAATATCAAAGGTTGTGTGTGACTGTATTGAGGTATTTTTGTGCGGATAAACGTTGCTGCGGAGCTAAAGCTGGTCGGGAAAACGACCGGCAGGCATTTTGAAGAAGAGATGGCGCCGATCGATCTCGGCGGACATGTTCTCGATTTCACAATGCCGATCAGCGTTGATCTTACCTATGTTTTCGACGGTGAAGGTTTCAACGTTGCTGGCGTGCTCAGTTCCGCTCTCAAAATGAACTGCACGAAATGCAACAAGGAATTCGACCAGCTTTTCAGCGTTGATTTTTCCGAGCGCTTTATCAAAGCTTCGGAAGAAGAGGCAGAAGAGCTCGATTGCTATCCGTTTTTCGGCGAAGAGCTCGATCTTGAAAGGATGATCCTCGATCTTATAATCCTCAATGCGCCGATGTACGGTCAATGCAAACCGGACTGCAAGGGCCTTTGCCCTGTCTGCGGTTGTGATTTGAATATTACGCAGTGTTCGTGTTCAAGATCTTTGGGTAACGACCGTTTTTCGCCCTTGGATGAGCTTGCACAACTGCTTAATGACGAAGAGGAGGTGTAGAAAATGGCAGTACCTAAGAGAAAAACATCGAAAGCAAGGCGTGATCAGCGCAGGGCTAACTGGAAGCTCAGCGTTCCCGCTATCGTCGAATGCCCCCAGTGCCACGCTCGTAAACTCGCACACAGAGTTTGCAGGCATTGCGGCTATTATGATGGCGAGCAGGTCATCAAAATGGATGAGGAAGCGTAAGCTCCTTTCCTGTTGAGATTTAATACATTATCCGTTTGGGGTATGCAGTCTGTATACCCCTGTTTGCTTTTTGGCAATAAGAGAACGATCAATATAACGAAAAGCGCACCAGAAGGTGCGCTTGTTTTCTTTAACGGCTGTTACAGCAGAGCTTTTGCGAAATCATCCGCATCGAAAGGCTGGAGGTCGTCAATGCCTTCGCCGACGCCGACAAAACGGACGGGCAGACCGAGCTCATCTTTGACTGCAACAACTACGCCGCCTTTCGCAGTCCCGTCGAGCTTTGTCAGGATGATGCCGGTAAGGCCGGTGTTTTCTCCGAATGCTTTCGCCTGCGCGATCGCGTTCTGACCCGTTGTCGCATCGAGCACGAGCAGCACTTCAACAGGAACATCGGGCAGTTCGCGCTCGATCACTCTGCGGATCTTTGCTAGCTCCGCCATAAGGTTCTTCTTGTTGTGAAGACGTCCGGCGGTATCGCAGATCAGAAGATCGCATTTTTTCGCTTTGTATGAAGCGATAGCGTCGAAGACCACAGCTGCAGGATCGGCGCCTTCGTTATGTTTAACGATCGGAACACCGGCGCGCTCCGACCAGATCGTGAGCTGCTCAGCGGCAGCGGCGCGGAACGTATCGCCTGCTGCGAGCATCACCGAACGGCCGCTTGCTTTATACATTGAAGCAAGTTTTCCGATCGATGTGGTTTTACCGACGCCGTTGACGCCGACTATGAGGATCACTGCGGGACTGCTGTCGGGAATGAAATCGGAATCGGTCCGCATGCTGTCTGCAAGAAGTTCAACAAGCACGCCCCTCGCCTCAGAACGTTTGTGGATGCCGCGTTCCCTGAGTTCATCGCGGAACTGATCGAGGATCTTTTCCGTCGTCATCATTCCCATATCGGAAATGATCATTGCTTCCTCAAGCTCATCATAAAACTCGTCGTTGAGCCTTTCATCTCCGCCGACGAAAAGCCCCCCAAACAGCGAATCGCGTGTCTTCTTCAGGCCATCCTTGAGCTTCGAGAACAGACCTTTCTTTTTCTTGCCGGAGGATTCGGGCTGTGCTGTTTCCGCGGAGCTTGCATACTCATCGACAGCACCCGCAGCTTCGATATTGGCTGCGCATTCCGCTTCTTCGCGGTATTCTTCAGCCTCGAGCCCTTCGTCATTTTCCGCTTCTGCCGGTTCTTCCTCCACAAGGGACGGCCGGAACTCGACGGTTTCGGGTTCCTTATTTACCTTTTCGTTTTTGTTTTTATTTTTCGAACGTTTAAAAATGCTCACTGTAATTCTCCTTTAAGCAAATTTTGCGGAAACTATGGAAGAAACGCCTTTTTCCTCCATCGAAACACCGTAAAGTGCATTGCATACAGCCATCGCGCCTTTCCGGTGGGTGATGATAATGAACTGAGTTCCCTTCGAATAACCTTTGAGGTATTCTGCAAAGCAGTCGACGTTTGCTTCATCGAGCGATGTATCGATCTCATCGAGGATGCAGAACGCGGCCGGTTTAAGCCTCAGAATAGCAAAGAGCAACGCAATCGCCGTGAGAGCCTGTTCGCCGCCGGAGAGGAGGGTCAGCAGCTGAAGCTTCTTTCCGGGAGGCTGCGCGATGATATCGATATTCGAATTCAGTACATCGTTTTTATCCGAAAGCACAAGCTCAGCATGTCCGCCTCCGAAAAGCTCGCGAAAAGTTTCCGCGAAATTGACGCGGATCTTTGCGAACTGTTCTGCAAACTCTGCCTGCATCGTTTCGGTCAATCCGGAAATCAATTCGTTGAGGTCGCTTTGCGCTTTGCGAAGGTCATCGCACTGCACGCTCAGATCGTCATAACGCTCCTTAACACTTCGATAATCTTCGATTGCCGAAGTATTGACTTCGCCGAGATCGCGTATTGAGCGGCGGAGCTCATCCGTCCGCATGTGCATCTGCGCCGCGGATATAGGCTTTTTATAGTTCAGCGCGTTTTCATAAGTCATCTCATAATCGCGCCAGATCTTTTCGGCCATGTTTTCAAGATCAGACTGAAGCTTGCTGAGACCGAGTTCATTCTTATGAAGCTTTTCGCGAAGCTCTGAAATACAGTTCGAAACTTCTTCCTTGCGTTCCCTCGATTCATCAAGCAGGCGGAGATGCTCTGCACGCTCGTTTTCCATCGAACGAAGTTCATCATTCAGCGAATTGACTTTGTCCTTGTCGATTCCGACGGCTTCGAGAAGCTTGTTCAGGTTTTCATTCAGCTCTTCGATATCGGCCTGTTTTTGTTTTATGCCGTCTGCCAGCGCGGCGATCCTTTCGACAATGGATGCATTGCTGCGCTTAAGCCGTTCGACTTCGGCATCGGCCGCATTTTTCTCCTTATCGGCTGCCATGATCAAGACCTGCAGCTCCGCCGTCTTTTCATTTGCAGTCTGCAGCTGACGGCGCATATTGGAGAGTTCGAGCTGCGCAGCACGGATGTCGTCTGAAGTCACGGCATTGTCTTTGTTCAGAAGGTTTTCCGCCTCTTCCGCTTCGCGGCACTGCTGATCGATCTCCGAAATGGAATCGCGGATCCTGTCGGCCTCAAGATCGAGCTTGCCGACAGCGTCCTTGCTCTTCAGAAGATACTTCTCCGCGATATCGAGTTTTTCGGCATCCGAAGCGAGCGCAACATTGAGCTCCTGTATCTTTTCTCGCAGCTGAGAAGATTTCTTCGCTGCAGCTGTGAGCTTCTGCTGCGCTGTATCGATTTCGCTTTTGATTGATCCAACGGCGGATAATGCTTTATTGCGACTTTCGGCAAGTTCTTCGATTGCTCTTTCGCGGCCGAGAAGGCTGAATTCACGCTTTTGGACACTGCCGCCGGTCATGCTGCCGCCCGGATTCAGGATATCGCCTTCAAGCGTTGCAATGCGGAACGCAGAGCGGGCACGCCTGTTGATAAGAATACCGGTATCCATGTCGCGGACGATCACTGTTCTTCCGAGAAGATTTTCAACAGCAGAGCGGAAGGCCGGGGAGAATCCTATGAGTTCCGAGGCAACGCCGAAGCAGCCGGGAACATTGATAAAGCTCCGCTCTTCGCTTGTCAGAAGCCTTGAGCGCATTGCGCTTACGGGCAGAAGCGTCGCTCTTCCGTAGTCTCGCTTACGCAGATACTCGATAACGTATTTGGCATCCTGCTCCGTCGGAACGATGATGTTCTGAAGAGCCGAGCCGAGCGCCATCTCAACGGCGCGTTCATATTCTTTCGGAACAGTGATGAGTTCCGCGACAACGCCGTGGATACGCGAAGACAGGGAAGTGTCACGCGATGCGTCGTTGAGCAGGCGGCGCACGCTCGCGTAATAGCCTTCATGCGCCTGTTTCATTTCCTCAAGCACCTTGCGCCTTGAGTCGATGATCTTGATCTCGTCCTCGGAACGGCGCATTTTCAAGGAGAGCGCATTCATTTCTGAAGCGATCTTCGATTCAAGTCCCGAAGAATCCAAAAGAGCGTTCTTTATCTCTCCAATAGTGGAATTGTCCGCATCGACTGCGTCGCGAAGTTCTTTTTGCTCGCTTTCAAGCGTTTCCGTTTCCTCAAGCGCGGATGCTTTTTCCAAAGCAATGGCGTCAAGCCTTCCGTTCAGGCTCTCGCGCATCGCCTCAAGCCTCGAAACACGGCCTTTTGTATCAGCAAGGCGATTCATTGCATCCATCATCGCCTGCTTCTGCGCTTCGACGGCGTTTTCCTTAGCTTCGATCTCATCGGAGAGCGCGCCGAGTTCCTTCTGGGCGTCGGCGAGTTTTCCTCTCAACGCCGCTGTATCGAAGTCCGAACTTTCGAGCGCGGACGTAATCGCGGCAATACGTTCTTCGTTTATGTAACGTTCTTCCTCGAGTTCCGCAGATTCCGTCTTATTCTGTTTTATCTCGTTCTCAAGCCTTGTTATGCGCTCGCTGCCGAGCTTTGTTTCGCCGACGGTCGATTCGACCGACGACGTCAGGCTGATGAGTTTCTGGGAGGTTTCGCTGATTGCAGAATTGAGGGTCCTTTCGGCTGTTTCTTCCTTTGAGCAGGTTTCGGAAAGGCTCTCTTCCTCCGCCGATGCGGTCAGTATTTCGGAATCGATAAGCTCTGCGTTTTCTTTCAGCTGCCGAATCTTCTCGGTCGTACGGTCGTGCATCGTGACGAAAAGATTGAGTTCGAGCTCGCGCAGTTCATCACGCATTTTGAAATACGCATCCGCTTTTTCACTCTGTTCGCGAAGAGGCTCGATCCTCGATTCGAGTTCGTGAAGGATGTCCTCAAGACGAACAAGATTGTGCTCGGTATTCTGGAGTTTTCTTTCGGCGTCCTCTTTGCGCGTGCGGTATTTCATCACGCCCGCTGCTTCCTCAAAAACGATCCTTCTGTCATTGGAACGGTCGGAGAGGATCTCGCTGACGCGTCCCTGACCGATGATCGAGTAGCCGTCTTTTCCGATGCCGGTGTCGCGGAAGAGCTCCTGAATATCCTTCAGTCTGCATGCGGTTTTGTTAATGAAGTATTCGCTTTCTCCTGAACGGTATGCGCGGCGAGTGACGGCGACCTCCGAAAACGGGGAATCGAGCGTTCCGTCGCTGTTGTCGAAATACATCGATACTTCGCAAAAAGAAAGCGGCCGGCGTTTTTCCGTACCGTTGAAAATGTAATCCTCGACCTTTTTCCCGCGCAGCGCACGTGCACTCTGCTCGCCCAAAACAAAACGGAAAGCATCGGCAATGTTGCTCTTGCCGCATCCGTTCGGTCCGAGTATTCCGGTTATTCCCTGCTCAAAGACAAGTTCCGTCTTCTTTGCAAAGGACTTGAAACCGTTGATTTCGAGTTTCGTTAACTGCATCGTTTGGGTTTGGATCAATTACTGTTTCCCTCAGGCCAATCCACACCACTCAAAAGTTCGAGAGTTGCTTTCGCGGCATTCTGACCTGCTTCCTGTTTTGTGCTTCCTTCGCCGAAGCCGTAGACAGCGCCACCGATGGAGACCTGCATCGTAAAGACTCGCTTATGGTCGGGACCGTTGATCCCGATAACAGTATAATCGAGCTCGCCGCAGTGCCTGTGCTGAACATACTCCTGCAGCAAAGTCTTGTAGTCTTTTGCGGAAAGCGACTTTACGGCTTCACAAATGCTGACTTCAATAAAACTATGGATAAAAGGCTTTGCGGCGTCGATCCCGCCGTCAAGGAAGAGTGCGCCGATAACAGCTTCAAGCGCATCGGAAAGGATCGAAGGCTTTTCACGGCCTCCGGTATTCTCTTCGCCGTGGCTGAGACGCAGATACCGACCGAGATCAAGCTCCTTTGCAACGCGAAACAGCGCGGGTTCATAAACAGCCCTCGAACGCGTTCTGGTCATCATGCCTTCATTCATTTGCGGGAAATTGAGATAGAGATATTCGCTGACGCAAAGCTCAAGTACAGCGTCGCCGAGGAATTCCATTCTCTCGTTGTGAATGCTTGCTCTGTTCTCACCTTTAACAAACGAAGAGTGGGTGAGTGCGGTGTTGAGCAAAGCGATATCGGTGAAGCTGTAATTGAGCTTTGCCATCAATTCGTTTAGTTCTTGAATGCGTTTTTCGTTCATGGTCTGAAACTTACTGATGGCAAAAACGATAAAGACCCACACCGAAATCAACCGAAAACGATGTGGGTCGCTTCTGCGGAATTATTTGCTCTCTACGAATTTGACGATGTCGCCGACGGATTTGATCGTGGGCAGCACGTTATCGGGGATCTCGATCCCGTAGCGCTCCTCAAGGCCCATAACGAGCTCGTAAAGGTCGATCGAATCGGCTTTCAGGTCGTCGATGAGGCGGGATTCGAGGGTGATCTTATCAGCGGGAATATTAAGCTGTTCTGCAATTGCATTGCGGATTTCTTCAAACATTTTCAAAAATCTCCTTTCAGGAACTCAGCCGCCAATACGGCCAGGTAATAAACTTACCAATGTTTATTTTACAATAAAATCATTGGTGTTGTCAATGCTTAAGTTTGACTATATACATAAACGTATCAATACACTGCGTGGTTGAATCAGAGCTTTCCGCTCCTGAAAGCAGCCGCAAATATACTTAATGAAGAGGTTTGAAAGGTATTGACTTATCGGGAAAAGCTGATATAATAGCTGACTGTAAAGTTCAAAACCTTTACAGATCGGAGTGAATGCCGTGCAGGACCGAATTGAGCTTAGTCTGCTTGCCGACTATTACGGCGCATTTCTGACTGAGAATCAGCGTGAGCTTATCAAGCTCAGCTGCGACGAGGACCTCAGCCTTTCAGAGATCGCCGAGCAAAAAGGGATCTCCCGTCAAGGCGTTCGCGATTCGATCGCCCGCGGCAGCAGGATCCTTTCCGAAATGGAAGCAAAGCTCGGTCTTATTGCAAGGGACCGAAAAGCCGCATCATTGATGAGCGGGATAAAACGCGAAATCGAAAGCGGGGAAGGCGATGCTTCAAAAAAGCTCGATATGATCCGTCCGATGATCGCGGGACTCTCGAAAATCCTGGAGGGAAAAGATGGCATTTGAGGGACTTTCTTCAAAGCTTCAGAATATTTTCAAAAAGCTCGGAAACCGCGGAAAGCTGACCGAAAAAGAAGTCAAGGAAGCGATGCGCGAAGTCAAGCTCGCGCTTCTTGAAGCGGACGTCAACTTCACCGTCGTCAAGTCGTTCATCAGCAGCGTATCCGCAAGGTGCGTTGGAACAGAAGTGCTTGAGAGCCTGACTCCTTCGCAGCAGATCATCAAGATCGTC
Organism: Bacillota bacterium; assembly: GCA_016288175.1. Lineage (GTDB taxonomy): Bacteria > Bacillota > Clostridia > Christensenellales > CAG-138 > PeH17. Next base: position 18,425 of record JAEEYN010000198.1, read on the forward strand.
GACGAAGAACTCACCACTCTCATGGGCGGAACCGTTTCGAAGATCGATTTCGGTCCCCGCAAGCCTTCCGTGATCCTTCTTGCGGGTCTTCAGGGCGCCGGTAAAACGACAATGGCCGGTAAACTTGCCGCCCACCTTGAAAAGACTCAGGGAAAGAAATGCCTCCTTGTTGCCTGCGATATCTACCGCCCCGCAGCAATTACGCAGCTCCAGGTCGTCGGTGAAAAGGTCAATGTTCCCGTTTTCGAGCGCGGAACTCAGAACCCCGTTAAAACCGTCAAAGAGGCTATCGCACACGCGGAGCATAATCTTCTCGATGTTGTGATCGTCGATACTGCAGGCCGTCTTCATATCGATGAAGGCATGATGGACGAGATCGCGGCGATCAAAGAATTTGCCAAACCCGCTGAAACGCTGCTCGTTGTCGACGCGATGACCGGTCAGGATGCAGTCAATGTTGCTGCAGCCTTCAACGAAAAACTCGGTCTCACCGGTGTCATCCTCACAAAGCTCGACGGCGATACACGCGGCGGCGCAGCGCTCTCCGTTCGCCAGGTCACCGGCAAGCCGATCAAGTTTTCCGGCATCGGCGAAAAGCTGACCGATATCGAGCCTTTCTATCCCGACCGTATGGCGTCGAGGATCCTCGGCATGGGCGATGTTCTGACCCTCATTGAGAAGGCGGAGCAGGCATTCGACGAGAAACAGGCGCTCGAGATCGCAAACAAGATCAAGAACGACGATTTCAACCTCAACGACTTCCTCGAGCAGTTCCAGCAAATGAAGAAGATGGGCTCGATGGAAGACATCCTTCGCATGATGCCCGGAGTGAATGCGGATCAGCTCAAGAATGTTGAGTTCGACAAAAAAGCTACCGGCAAAATGGAAGCCATCATCTATTCGATGACTCCGAAGGAGCGCCGCAAGCCCGAGCTTCTCAATGCAAGCCGCAAGAAGCGCATTGCCGCCGGCAGCGGAACGAGTGTTCAGGAGGTCAACAGGCTTCTTAAACAGTTCGAACAGTCCCGTCAGCTGATGAAGCAGTTCACCGGCAAAGGCAAAAAGCGCCGCGGGCTTATGAGCGCGCTTTTTGGAAAGCGCGGCTTCTGATTTTCAAACTTCGACCAATCAAGGCATTTACTTGCCTTTTGGATATTAAACAATCAATTAATTAACTTGGAGGAATTACCATGCTTAAGATCAGACTTCGCAGAATGGGCGCAAAGAAGGCTCCCTTCTACCGTATTGTTGTTGCGGATTCCCGCGCTCCCCGTGACGGTGCATTCGTCGAGGAGATCGGTTACTACAATCCCCTCACCGATCCCGCTGAGGTCGTTGTAGACGCCGAGAAGGCAAAGACCTGGATCAAGAACGGCGCACAGCCCACCGAAACCGTTCGCGGCCTGTTCAAGAAGAACGGTGTTATCGACTGATGGAAGAAGAACTCAAAACGATCTCCGTCGAGGAAGTCGTTGCGCTCGTTGAATACATCGCAAAGAACCTTGTCGACGAGCCGGACGCCGTTAAAGTCGTTGTGAAGAACGAAGCAGCTCCCGAAGAGAATGCAGAAGAGAAATCGGAAGAAGCATCCGAGGAATACAGCTATGACA
>JAEEYN010000031.1 GCA_016288175.1 Bacillota bacterium
GCTTCGCGCCGGCAGGCGCGGGCGGACGCATTCAATCTTCATTGCGGGAAACGGTATTCGCCTTTTGCGGGCTTTTGCCGCCCGGCCGGGTACAGTCTGCCATTTTCCCATATACATTATAACCGCAAAGCGGAGGGATTGCAAGCGTTCCGCTTTTTCCGGCGTCCTCCGCCGCGGCCGCTTTGCCTCGGTTTCACCGCTTTTTGCCGTTTCAGCCCCTTTTTTATCAGTTTTTATGCAAACCGGTAAAAAAGCTCTTGCCATTTCGCGGATATTTGGTAAAATATAAGTTAGGACCCGTATGCGGGCTTCCCGATTATATCATCGGCGTCCTTTTCAGTTTTACGCAGACAAGGAAGCGATTGTGAAAACGTATTGCTCCGCTTCCCATCAAAATCCACAAGGGAGGGATCCAAATGCCCGGAAAAAAGATCGTAGCCATGCTGTTGGCCGGCGGCCAGGGAAGCCGTCTCGGTGAGCTCACGAAAAGCATGGCAAAACCCGCAGTCCCCTTCGGAGGAAAATACCGAATCATCGATTTTCCTCTTTCCAACTGTGTGAACTCCGATATCGACACCGTCGGCGTTCTGACCCAGTATGAACCGCTTGCGCTGAATTCCTATCTCGGGAACGGCCAGGCGTGGGATCTGGACAGGAACAACGGCGGCGTTTTTGTTCTTCCGCCCTATGTGCGCGGCTCGAGCGGAAGGTGGTATTCCGGAACGGCAAACGCGATCTATCAGAACATCCCGTTCATCGACCAGTATGACCCCGAATACGTCCTCATCCTCTCCGGCGACCACATCTATAAAATGGACTATGCCGAAATGCTCCGCCGCCATATCGAAAAAGGCGCGGACGCGACGATCGCCGTTCTGACGGTCCCGCTCGAGGAGGCGCACCGCTTCGGCATCATGAACACGGACGAAAACGGCAGGATCGTCGAATTCGAGGAGAAGCCGAAGCAGCCGAAGAGCACGAAGGCTTCGATGGGCATCTATATCTTTACCTATAAGATGCTGAAGAAATATCTCGTCTCGGATGCCGCGGATGAAGCGAGCGAGAACGATTTCGGCAAGAACATCATCCCGAACATGATCAACGACGGGCGGAAGATGTTCGCCTGGGATTTCGACGGCTATTGGAAGGATGTCGGAACGATCGGCAGCCTTTGGGAAGCGAATATGGATCTTCTCGGCGAAAGCCCGAAGTTCAACCTCTATGATAAAGAATGGCGCATCTATTCCAGGAGCCCGATCATGCCCCCGCATTACGTCGGGGCAAGCGCGGAGGTTGCAGACAGCCTCATCACCGAGGGCTGCCAGGTCAACGGCGCGATCCGTCACAGCGTGCTTTTCGCTGGCGTAATCGTTGAAGAAGGCGCCGTTGTGGAGGATTCGATCATCATGCCGAACTCCGTGATCAAAAAAGGCGCCGTCGTCAAAAAAGCCATCGTCGGCGAAAATGTCACGGTCGGCGAAGGCGCACTCGTCGGCTGCGAAAAGCTTCCGGCGGACGGCGATTACGACACGAAGCTGACCGGGGACATCACCCTCATCGCGAATTCGATGATCGTCGCCGGCGGCATACGCGTTCCGAAGGGCAAGGTCATAAGCTTCGTTACCGAGCCCGAAGAAAAAAAGGACTAAGGGAGGCGTGAAACCATGAACAACAACGCATTCGGTCTTATCTACACCGGCGAGGCGAACGCCCAGCTTCGGGAGCTGACTTTCTCCCGCTCCGTCGCCGCCGTTCCGTTCGGCGGAAGGTACCGCACGATCGACTTTGTCCTTTCCGATATTGTCAATTCCGGCATTTCAAACGTCGGTCTCATCGCCCAGCGCAATTATCACTCGCTGATGGACCACCTCGGCAGCGGCAAGGAATGGGATCTCCACCGCAAAAGGGACGGTCTGTTCATCCTTCCGCCCTTCGTGACAAAGGACAACACCGGCGTTTACCGCGGGACCGTCGACGCGATCCGCTCCGTGCTCGGCTATGTCCGCCGCAGCTCCCAGCGCTATGTCATCCTCACCGGCAGCCACACCGTTTACAACACGACCTTCGACGCAATGCTCGCGCAGCATATCGCGACCGGTGCGGATGTGACCATCATGTACAGCGACGAAAAGCTCGACGAGCTTGATCCGAACGAGCAGTTCGACGATCTCCGCCTCACGATGGACGAGACCGGCCGCGTGACGGACCTTGCCTTCAACCCGCATAATTCCGACGTCCCGCATATTGGCTGCGACGCCTATATTATGGAAAAGACGCTGCTCGAATACCTCATCGAGGACGCTTCGGCCCACGGCGATTCGGATTTCATGCAGGATGTTCTGATCAAGAACGCGCAGAAATTCCGCTTCTACGGCTGGAAATACAGCGGCTATGTCGCAAGGCTCAATTCGCTCAACCAGTTCTATAAGCACAATATGAACCTTCTTCGCCACGAAGTCGCCGCCGATCTTTTCAGCCCCGCCCACCCGATCTACACTAAGGTCAAGGACGAAGTCCCCGCCCGCTATGTCGGAGAAGGCCGCGCGGTGAACAGCATCGTTGCCGACGGCTGCGTCATCGAGGGCGAGGTCGAGAATTCGATCCTCTTCCGCGGCGTCCATGTTGGCAAAGGCGCAAAGGTCAAGAACTGCATCCTGATGCAGGCGACCTTCGTCGGCACCGGCAGCGAGCTTAATTACATGGTCCTCGACAAGGGCGTCACCATTCTGAACGGACGCCTGCTCTCCGGCCACGAAAGCTATCCGATGATCCTCCGAAAGGGCGTCACGGTCTGATCCCCGGAAGGAAGTGCTCCTATGAAACGTTTTGATCTTTCCGAATACTGGTCAGCGATCATTTCGGGCGATTACCCTGCGATCTCCTCGTTTTTCCTGCCGGAAGCCCATGTCTACTGGCACAACACGAACGAATGCTTCACTGTCGATGAATTCGTCCGCGTCAACAAGGTCTACCCCGGTCTTTGGAAAGCGGAGATCCAGTATGAGTTCCGCATCGGCGAATTCAACGAGGAACTCGTCATCTGCGCCGTCCGTGTTTTTTCCGAAAAACGCTCCTTCCACTGCTGCTCCGCCATCCAGCTCCACGGGGATCTGATCTCCGTCATCAACGAATACTGGGGCGAGGACGGACCGCCGCCGGAATGGCGCGCCGAGATGAAGATCGGCAGCCCGATCGAATAAACTATATTTTCACACGCGCTGCGGCGGGGCTTGTTTTTCCCCGCCGCTTTTGTTATAATTCCCATGCCGAACCGAAGGAGCTTTCAAAAACCCCGACGGCAGGCATAAAGAAAATAACCGGACTTCCGACACGAGGGCTTTCTTCCTTGAAGACCCGAACGAAGGGGCAGGCAATACGGGCAGCGGTTTTTTCCGTGCGTCGATCGTTATTCATGCGCTCCTTCGGGAGCGCTTTTTTCGTGCAGGAGAGCCGAATGATCAAAAAGGAGCAAACCGTGGAAACCGTCGAAACCAGAGTCGCCCAGATCGGCATCGTCGTCGAGAACCCCGATTCCGTTGAAAAACTTAACGCCCTTCTGCATGAATACGGCCGCTATATCATCGGCAGGATGGGCATCCCCTACCACAGGCGCAATATCAGCATCATCTCCGTTGTGCTCGACGCGCCGATGAACGTCATCTCCGGACTATCCGGCAAGATCGGCATGCTCGAAGGCGTGACGGCGAGCGCCGTTTATTCGAAACTCAGCTGATCCCGGCTGCAGCATTTATGGACGTTAACGCGATAACCGAAAAACTGATCCGGGGCGAGCTTATTGACGAAGCCGGATTCGCCGAGCTGATCCGCGCCGATTCGCCGGAGCTCCGCGCCGCGCTTGCCGGCGCCGCGCGTGAAAAATGCCGCGCCGTCTACGGAAACGCGGTCCATATCCGCGGGCTGATCGAGTTCACCAATTACTGCAAAAACAACTGCTTCTACTGCGGCATCCGCGCGGGCTGCAAAAGCGCGGAGCGCTACCGCCTTTCGGAGGAGGAGATACTCTCCTGCTGCCGCGAGGGCTATGAGCTCGGCTTCCGCACCTTTGTTCTGCAGGGCGGCGAGGACCCGTTTTTCACGCCGGAGCGCATCGAAAACATCGTTCGCGCCATAAAAAAAGCGCACCCCGACTGCGCCGTGACGCTCTCCGTCGGCGAGCATCCGAAGGAGGTCTATGCCCTTTGGAAACAAGCCGGCGCGGACCGCTATCTTCTCCGCCACGAAACGGCGGATAAGGCGCATTACGAAAGTCTGCATCCGGCCGAAATGAGCTTCGAAAACCGCATGCGCTGCCTGCGCGACCTGCGCGCACTCGGCTATCAGGTCGGCTGCGGCATGATGGTCGGCTCGCCCGGTCAGATGCCGGAAACGCTCGCCCGCGATCTCGTCTTCATCCAAAGCTTCCGCCCGGAAATGGTCGGCATCGGGCCCTTCATCCCCGCGAAGGATACGCCCTTCGAAAGCGAAAAAGCCGGAACTCTCGAGATGACGCTTCTTCTGCTCTCCGTTATCCGCCTCATTTTGCCGGAAGTGCTGCTTCCCGCAACGACAGCGCTCGGCACGATCCACCCGCGCGGCCGCGAAATGGGCATCCTCGCAGGCGCGAACGTCTGTATGCCCAACCTCTCCCCCGTCTCCGTGCGCAAAAAGTACGCACTGTACGACAACAAGATCTGCACCGGCGACGAAGCCGCGCAGTGCCTCGGCTGCCTCGGTGCGAGAATACGCTCCGTTGGCGGCGAGATCGTCATCGCGCGCGGCGACAGCAAGCTAAAACCCTGAAAAAGAAAAAACCACTGCGGGGAAAGGTCCGCCCTGCCCCCAAAGAAAGGAAATAATATGTTTAAGTACGACCCCAAATCCCTCAAAGCCGAAGAATTCATCAACGACGGCGAGATCCGCGCCACCCTTGCCTACGCGGAGGAGCACAAGAACGATTTTCCGCTCATCGACGCGATTCTCGAAAAAGCCCGCCCCGTAAAGAAAGGAAACGGCTATGTCTGCGCCGGGCTTTCCCACCGCGAAGCGAGCGTGCTGCTCGCCTGCGAGGATAAGTCCCGCATCGAAAGGATGTTCGAGATCGCCGAGGAGATCAAGCTCGCCTTCTACGGCAACCGTATCGTCATCTTCGCGCCGCTCTACCTTTCCAACTACTGCGTGAACGGCTGCGTCTACTGTCCCTATCACCTCAAAAACAAGCATATTGCAAGGAAAAAACTGACGCAGGAGGAGGTTGCGGAGGAGGTCATCGCCCTACAGGATATGGGCCACAAACGCCTCGCGATCGAATCCGGCGAGGACCCCGTCAACAACCCGATCGAGTACATCCTCGAGTGCATCAAAACGATCTATTCCATCAAACATAAGAACGGCGCGATCCGCCGCGTGAACGTCAATATCGCCGCGACGACCGTTGAAAACTACCGCAAGCTCAAGGACGCCGGCATCGGCACCTACATTCTCTTCCAGGAGACCTACCACAAGGAGAGCTACGAGCAGCTCCACCCGACCGGACCGAAGCACAACTACTGCTACCATACGGAGGCGATGGACCGCGCGATGGAGGGCGGCATCGACGACGTCGGCCTCGGCGTGCTGTTCGGCCTCGAGCTGTATAAATACGAATTCGCGGGCCTGCTCATGCACGCGGAGCATCTTGAAGCCGTTCACGGCGTCGGCCCGCACACGATCAGCGTGCCGCGCATCAAGCACGCGGACGATATCGACCCCTCCGCCTTCGATAATTCCATTTCGGACGAGATCTTCGAAAAGATCACCGCCTGCATCCGCCTCGCCGTGCCGTATACCGGCATGATCGTCTCAACCCGTGAGACCGAGGAGGTCCGTTCGAAGCTGCTGCGCTGCGGTGTTTCCCAGGTCTCCGGCGGTTCCCGCACCAGCGTTGGCGGCTACGCGGGCTACAGCGCCGACGAACGCCCCCACGATACGGAGCAGTTCGATGTTTCCGACCAGCGTTCCCTTGATGAGGTCGTCCGCTGGCTGATGGAATCGGGGCATATTCCCTCCTTCTGCACCGCCTGCTACCGTGAAGGCCGCACCGGCGACCGCTTCATGAGCCTCTGCAAGAGCGGCCAGATCCAGAACTGCTGCCACCCGAACGCGCTTATGACGCTCAAGGAATACCTCGAGGATTACGCTTCGCCGGAGACCCGCGCCGTCGGTGAAAAGCTGATCGCAGCTGAAATCGGCAACATCCCGAACGAAAAGGTCCGCGGTATCGTCGTCGAAAGGCTCGAAAAGATCGCGAACGGCGAAAGAGATTTCAGGTTCTGAGCCCACCGTAAAATGAAGTCGACGCTTTGCCCTTCGGGGCAAAGCCACCGCAATTATTCACTATTCACTATTCACTATTCACTATTCATTATTCACTGTTCCGAAGGAGTCCATCATGCCCACACTCAACGATACCCCCGCCGGAAACCGCCTGCATATCGGCTTTTTCGGCCGCCGCAACAGCGGCAAATCCACGCTCGTCAACGCCCTTGCGGGGCAGAAGATCGCCATCGTTTCCGATGTTGCGGGAACGACGACCGACCCCGTTTACAAAGCGATGGAGCTCAAGGGCATCGGACCCGTGGAGCTCATCGATACCGCCGGTTTCGACGACGAAGGCGAACTCGGCGGCCTCCGCGTCAGGAAAACCGAGCTCGCCGCCGAGAAGACCGATATCGCCGTGCTGTTATTCTCCGGCACCGATACCGGGACCGACCTCGGCTGGTTCGATCGCTTCCGCCAAAGGAAGACCCCCGTCCTCCCCGTTATCGCGAACGCTGTGGGCGATAAAGCCGCGCTCGCCCGCCTCGTTGAAAAGGAAACCGGCGTCGCGCCGCTCATTATTGAAAAGGATGATCCCGGCACCGCTGAGAAGCTCCGCCGCGAGCTCGTCCGTCTGCTTCCGGAGGGCCTCGAGCAGCCCTCCATCACCGCCGCGCTCGTATCCCCCGGCGACACGGTCATGCTCGTCATGCCGCAGGACGCCTCCGCGCCGAAGGGCCGCCTGATCCTGCCGCAGGTTCAGACGATCCGCGACCTGCTCGATAACCGCTGCACAGTCATCGGCTGCACGCCGGACGGCATGGAAGCGGCGCTTGCTTCGCTCAAAAATCCGCCGAAGCTCATCATCACAGATTCGCAGGCGTTCGGCGAGGTTTGGCAAAAAAAGCCGAAGGAAAGCCGCCTCACATCGTTTTCAATCCTCTTCGCGGCGCTGAAGGGTGACATCGATTATTATCTCGAAGGCGCAAAGCTGATCCCGCAGCTCAATGAGAACTCCCGCGTTCTGATCGCGGAATGCTGCACCCACGCCCCGCAGAGCGAGGATATCGGCCGTGTCAAGATCCCAAAGCTCCTCAAAAGGCTCGCAGGGGACGGCGTCGCTGTCGACATACTCGGCGGCACGGATTTTCCGGAGGACCTCACCCCCTACGACCTCATCATCCAGTGCGGCGCCTGCATGTTCAACCGCAAATACGTGCTCTCGCGCATCGACCGCGCCAAAAAGCAGGGCGTTCCGATGACGAATTACGGCGTATTCCTCGCCTTCGCGAACGGGATACTGGATAAGATCTCGCTGTGACTGTTTGTATTGGCGCCGACAGCTGAACTGTATGGCTCGTTTCGGTTGTGAAACGAGCCGTTTTTTTATTATCTCAACCTAAAAATTCATTATATTTAAAGTATATTTTAGAATAACTGTTGACTTTATCCAATGATAGTTTTATCATTAGCTTTAGGTGGGTGCTGCCGCTCGAAACGGTGCTTTTCCGCCGAGCCGGTCAGTTCCCCGGCAAGAAATACAAAAATCTTTTTTGGAGGATTTTCACATGAACGCTTACATTGAAAGAGTCATCGAAAAGGTCAAAGCCCGCGACGCTCACGAGCCCCTCTTCATCCAGACCGTTGAGGAAGTTCTGACCTCCCTCGCTCCCATGGTCGAAAAGCACCCCGAGTATGAGGCTGCCAGCCTTCTCGAGCGCATGGTCGAGCCCGAGCGCGTTATCGAGTTCCGCGTACCCTGGGTCGACGATCAGGGCAAAGTCAACGTAAACCGCGGTTTCCGCGTACAGTTCAACAGCGCGATCGGCCCCTACAAGGGAGGCATCCGCTTCAATAAGAACGTTACCCTCGACACCATGAAGTTCCTCGGCTTCGAGCAGACCTTCAAGAACAGCCTCACCTCCCTCCCCATGGGCGGCGGTAAGGGCGGCGCAGACTTCGATCCCACCGGCAAGTCCGACGGCGAAATCATGCGTTTCTGCCAGAGCTTCATGACCGAGCTGCAGCGCCACATCGGACCCAACGTCGACGTTCCCGCCGGTGATATGGGTGTTGGCGGCCGTGAGATCGGCTATATGTTCGGCCAGTACAAGAGGATCCGCGACGCTTACGAGAACGGCGTTCTCACCGGCAAGGGCCTCAGCTTCGGCGGTTCTCTGATCCGTCCCGAAGCAACCGGTTTCGGTGCTGTTTACTATCTCTGCGAAGTCCTGAAGCATGAGAATGACACCATCGTCGGCAAGAC
>JAEEYN010000199.1 GCA_016288175.1 Bacillota bacterium
CCGCAACGCCGACCCCCGCGCCCGCAACGCCCGCGCCGGCGACGCCTGCGCCGACGGACGACCCCGCTCCCGTTGACGGCGTAAGCTTCTCGCCGAATCCTTCTCTTCCCCTTCCGAGCACGAATGAGGATGTGCCCCACGGCCAGCCCCTCTGCTTCGGCGGCAAGGTCATTTCCTCGAGCCCGATACTCTCCGTTTCGGTCGTCATTTCCTCCGCAAGCGGCGCGACGGTCATAAACGAATCCGTTGATTTCACCGCGGCGCAGAACATGAAGAGCGTGGAGCTCGTCGACCGCACCTTCCCGAAGACAGGTGACGCTTCGCTGACGGCAAAGGTCAAATTCGAAAAGCTCCCCGCCGGCACCTACAGCTTCTGCCTGTATGCAACAACGACCGAAAATTCGAATGTTCGCCTCGCGAAGCATACCTTCAGGGTCGTCAAGAACGAATGGAATCAGCTCATTTCCAATAATCTCCGTAATAACTACGCCTACGCGTTATCGTTTTTCGGCAGCAGGGACGAGTTCATGTTCCGCTATAAATGGGTCAGCTCCACCGGGCGCGACATCACGGTCGAACAGAGCTGGCTGAGCGCGCATCTCACTTCCGTCACCTCCCCCGCCGGGAAGACGTGGTACGTCCATAAAAAGGCGGTACCGATGTTCAATCAGGCGATCGAGTACCTTAAGACCACCTACGTCCGCGTCGGCGGCACCTATTCGAGCAGCGTGGTGCGCCTTTGGGACCTCGTCAGCTCGTTCGACGGGATCCTGAATACCCGTTTCGTTACGGACCGCACCTTCGTCAGCCACCATGCCTTCGGCACAGCCATCGACCTCAACGCCGTGATGCCGGTCTACAAGAACCGCCTCGAAAACCGCGATCTTATCCGCGACGAGGTCAAAAACCACCTCGTTTACAACGGCATAAAGGAAAAGAACGGACAAAAATACTACGATTTCACCTATAACGGCAGCTATTCCGGAACCTATAAAAACGTGCCGGAAACGGTCATCAACTATCTTCTCTACGAGCTTGCCTTCTACCGCGCCGGCTTCGGCTGGGGCTATTACTACACCCACACCTGCGACGGCATGCACTTCGCGGTTTCGGAGATGGATCCGAACATTCACAACACCTCCAGCCGTTCGCTCCGCAAGGTCTATACCTATATCTCCTCCGCAGGAGACAGCATCCTCTCCGGGCTTCCGCTTCCCGAGGAGATGCCGGAAAAGAAATGATCCGCGCGAACGCATGACCCGCTCAAGGAACGACGCTTTTCGCCCACCCGGCCCGGCGGAGTTCCTTTTTTGATAAGTTTTTGTAACATTCCCTCCCGTTTTTTTGAGTATATAGGTGAAGCCAAGTGAAAGGAAGGTGTGAGTCTTGGACGACGAAAGAATAATCGAACTGTTCTTCGAGCGCTCGGAACAGGCGATATCGGCGCTTTCGGAAAAATACGGGAGGCTCCTTATGAAGGTTTCCATGAACGCCCTCGGAACGAGGCGCGACGCGGAGGAATGCGTCAACGACGCGTATCTCGGCTGTTGGAACGCGATCCCGCCCGCAAGGCCGAAGCCCCTTGTCTCCTTCGTTTGCAGGATCGTCCGCAATATCTCCATCAACCGCGCAGCCAGCAAAGGCTTCCGCCAGTGGAAAAGCAATTACGAGGGCTGTCTGGAGGAGCTCGAGTATCTGATCCCCGGCGGGAACGACGTTGAGCAGTCGATGGACGAAAAGCAGCTTTCGGCCTGCATCGATGAGTTTTTGCACAAGCAGAACGAGATCAGCCGCATGATCTTCGTCCGCAGGTTCTACTTTATGGATTCCTGCGAGGACATCGCGGAGGCGTCCGGTCTCTCCTCCGGAGCCGTCCGCACGCGGCTCTCCCGCGTCAAAGCGGATCTGAAGACTTTTCTTGAAAGGAAGGGCTGGGAAGTATGAATACAAAGAACATCATGAACGCGATCGGCGGGATCAGCGACGAATTCATTGAAAAATACGCTGAAGTGAAGCCCGTCGTCATCAAGGGCGAAAAGGCGAAAAAGCGCAACCGTTTCCTGATCTTTGCCGCCTCCGCAGCTGCGGTGCTCGTCGCCGCTCTCCTTCTGATACCGATCCTCAAAAAAGGCCGCGAACCCGGAAATCAGCACGGTTACGTTATCAACAATACCCCTGCGCCGAGCACGGCTCCGGAAACCGTCGTTCCCATCACGCCGACGGTGGATCCCGTCACGCCGACGCCGGAGATCGTCACCCCGACGCCTACGCCGGAGGTAACGGTCACCTCCTACAACGGTGGACGCTCCGCATATATGTCGCTCACCCATGCCGTGCTTTCCGGCGGTGATTTCGAGGATCAGCCGCACGAATGGTACTGCGGCGGCGTGTTCTTCTCCATGGAGGATGAAGGCTTCGTCGCCTACGAGCGGGCGATCCTCCGCTCCACCGGCACACCGGGCGTCGACTACGACGAACGCTACGAGTTTTACGATCCCATCGAGACCTATCCCGCGGAGCTCGGACACCGGGCGTATCGCGCCGTCGGCGATTATCTCCGCGCAAACGGCTTTGCCGATTTCACCGGCGACGAAGGTCTGCAGCTCTTCGGCTACGTCGGCGAGGACTATATCATCGTCACCGACGCGCCGCAGATGGGCTATCAGGCGCTCGCGATCTTCCGCAAAACAAGCGGCGGCAGCTGGGTCGAATTCCCGGTGCCGGATAAACAGCCGACGCAGATCACCGGCGGCTGCGTGCTCTCCGATAAGGTCGCATACATCTGCTATCAGGACCGCGGCATCATGTATTACGATGATTATACGCCGCGTCAGCTCGTGATCTGGCGCACGACCGACGGCGGGCAAACCTGGGAGGATATAAACCTCTGGATCCCGGAGGAGTACGAGGGCTATATCTGCCCGCCAGCCTACGTTTTCTCGCCGGTGTTCGAGGGAAATCACGGCGTGATCGTCGTCTCCTACTGCGTCTATAACCCGGAGGTCGAGTACGGCTTCGAGCAGCATTCCTCCTGGTTCGAAACGACCGACGGCGGCAAGACCTGGGTGTTCCATCTTGAGTGACGGCCGCATAACACGCACCGAGGCTGCCACAGGCAAATTTAACTGTATGCGGCAGCCTTTTTTATTATTATGTTACGGCATATTTACCGTAGGGGCGGATATTATCCGCCCGAAAGCCGGAGCACCCGAATGCCGGTATTTCCGCAAAAAGCCGGACCATAATCCGTAGGGGAGGATATCATGTCAAGAGAAACATGGTATCCGCCCCTACAATTCATAATCTAAAATTATGTTATAACGCCGATATTGTCCATTGCCTGATTGACGGCGCAACTCCCTTTTCCTCCAAACCGCTTAGCAAATCCCTCGGTCCGTGATATAATTCTACCGCTATAATTTACGAAAGGATGCTTATCCGCAGGGAAAGCAACGGAAACCCGCCGGAACGGCCCCGCCGCTCCGGTTTTTTCTTTCTCTTTTTCGGTAAAACGGTTTCTACAGATCCTCTCCAGCCGGCGGTATAATAAGGCCAACAAGCCAAGGGAGGGCAAAAAAATGAAACATGGATTCAAAAAGCTTTTCAACATCGTTTATCTTGCGATTTCCGTTTTTCTGATCATCGAATCAGCCTCCGGTGCGGACGACAAGCTCATGGTCATCGTGCCGACTGTCACCGTTTGCGGATTATTCTATATCATATTGCGGATCCTTCCGTCCCTTTTTCGCCTTGATAGGCGAGCCGAGCAGGAAGTCAACGAGCACTTCGCAAGAAGGAGGGCCGAATACGCAAAAGAACTTTATGCTTCGAGACAGAGGGAAGCCGCAGCAGCCGCCCGGCGCAGAGCCGAGGATGAAGCGCGGGAAAACCGCAGAAAAGCGTACGCGCGTTATCAGGCGAAGAACGATATCGTTTATCACCGCACCAAGGCGCAGCAATATCAAGGCACCCGCGACGGCGCCCGCCATGAACGGCAGATGTGGGATGCCATCAAGCGCTCCAAACAGTACTGACCCTGTGGGGAGGATGGATGCGTCCTCCCCTCCCCCGAAAAATCCTCCGGCGCAGTTTCCCCCGCCGGTTCCCGATCAAAAGCGAAGACGCCGCCGATCACGGCGTCTCCGTTTTTGTATGCGTTTTTCGGTTAGCCGCCCGCGCCGAAACAACCGTTTTACAAATCCCGCCGGCCGTGATATAATTCTACCGCTATAATTTACGAAAGGATGCTTTTCCGCAGGGAAAGCAACGGAAAGAAAAATGCCAATTCTTGTCAGGCCCATCTCGATGCAGCGCATCACCACGCCCGCCCTCGCGGAAAAGTTCATCGAAGAACAGCTCGCCGATATCCGCACGCAGGTCGGGGATAAGAAAGTCCTTCTCGCCCTTTCCGGCGGCGTAGATTCCTCCGTCGTTGCGGCGCTTCTGATCCGCGCAATCGGCAGGCAGCTCGTCTGCGTTCACGTCAACCACGGCCTTCTCCGAAAGGGCGAGCCCGAGCAGGTCATCCGCGTTTTCCGCGGCGAGATGGACGCGAACCTCATCTACGTCGACGCCGTCGACCGCTTCCTCGATAAGCTCGCCGGCGTTTCCGACCCCGAAACCAAGCGCAAGATCATCGGCAATGAGTTCATCGAGGTCTTCGCCGAGGAAGCCAGGAAGCTCGAAGGCGTCTCCTTCCTCGCGCAGGGCACGATCTGGCCGGATATCCTCGAAAGCGAAAAAGGCATCAAGGCGCATCATAACGCCGGCGGTCTGCCCGAGGATCTCAAATTCGAGCTCGTGGAGCCCGTCCGCATCCTCTTCAAGGACGAGGTCCGCGTCGTCGGCAAGGCGCTCGGCCTTCCGGACAACATGGTCTACCGCCAGCCCTTCCCCGGCCCCGGCCTCGGCGTACGGTGCCTCGGCGCGATCACCCGCGACAGGCTGGAAGCCGTGCGCGAAAGCGACGCGATCCTCCGCGAGGAGTTCGCAGCCGCGGGTCTTGGCGGAAAGGTCTGGCAGTATTTCACGGTCGTTCCCGATTTCAAGTCCGTCGGCATCAAGGACGGCCGCCGCTGCGATGAGTGGCCCGTCATCATCCGCGCCGTCAACACGCGCGACGCGATGACCGCCACCGTCGAGGACGTCCCGTTCAGCCTGCTCTCCCGCATCACCGACCGCATCAC
>JAEEYN010000200.1 GCA_016288175.1 Bacillota bacterium
AGATATTCGCGGATGAACTCTGCCGCCTTGCGGAAGAGGATGAAAAGATCGTTGCGATAACTGCCGCAATGCCGACCGGCACAGGCCTCTCGGCTTTTGCGAAGCGTTTCCCGGACCGTTTCTTCGATGTCGGCATCGCCGAACAGCATGCCGTAACGATGTCGGCAGGCATGGCCGAAGCGGGTTTGAAACCGGTTTTCGCGGTGTATTCGACCTTCCTGCAGCGAAGTTATGACCAGCTTCTGCACGATGTCTGCCTGCAGAAACTGCCTGTTGTTTTCGGCGTTGACCGCGCCGGACTTGTCGGAGCGGACGGCGAGACCCACCAGGGTGTTTACGATATCGCGTATTTTTCGACGCTGCCGAACGGTTTCACGCTGCTTTCGCCCTCCTCGCAGGAGGAACTTCGCGCAATGCTTGATTTCGCTCTGACGCTCGACGGACCCTGCGCCGTGCGCTACAGCCGCAGTCTGCTGCCCTCGAGAAAGCTCAATTCCGTTGTCCCGCCCGATGAATGGGAGCTTGTGAAGAATATCAAGCCCTGCACCGTCGTCGCTTCCGGCCGCCTGCTGGAGGTCGCGGAGAGGGCCGTCGAAGGGCTTCCCGTCGGGCTTGTGAACGCAAGAAAGCTTTGCCCGCTCACGCACCGCGAACTCAGGATGCTTGACGGCGCAAAGTGCATAATAACCGTTGAAGACGGAAGCCGCGATACCGGTTTCGGCGCACAGCTCGCCCGCCTTGCCTGCGCGGAAGGAAAGCTCCGCGTATTGACCCTCGGCGTTCCGAGCGAGCCGATCTGCGCCGCGACTCCCGCCGAGCAGGATGATCTCTGCGGCCTGAGCGAGGAGAAGATCCGTCAGGTCGTTCTCAAGAACATGCGATAAAGAAAATGCCGGTAAGAGCTGATCAAAAACTTGTTGAACTCGGCCTCGCCCAGAGCCGCGAACGCGCCAAAGCCCTGATCATGGAGGGCGTGGTGCTGCTCGACGGCGCCCGCGTGATGAAGCCGGGCGATCCCGTTCGGGAAGGGCAGACGCTTGAACTGAAAGCGGATCCGATCCCGTTCGTGAGCCGCGGAGGGCTGAAACTCAAAAAAGCAATGGAGCGCTGGAAAATCGACCTTTCCGGAAAGGTTTGCGTGGATGTCGGCGCATCGACGGGCGGCTTCACCGACTGCATGCTTCAGCACGGCGCGAAAAAGGTTTTCGCCGTTGACGTCGGGTACGGCCAACTCGATTGGAAGCTCCGCAACGACGAACGCGTCGTCTGCATGGAGCGGCACAACGCCCGGCTTATGGAACCCGCGTGGTTCGATGAAGTGCCGGCCTTTGCTTCCTGCGATGTTTCCTTTATCTCGATCCGGCTGATCCTTCCGCGGATGCTCGAAGTGCTTGCGCCGGGAGGCAGAGCGGTCGTGCTCGTTAAGCCCCAATTCGAAGCAGGACGGAACAAGATCGGCAAAAACGGCGTAGTACGCGAAAAAAAGACCCATCTCGAAGTTCTTCGGGAAGCGGCGCTCTTCGCACGATCGATCGGTTTTTCTGTTCTCGGCATGGATTTTTCGCCGATCACGGGACCGAAAGGCAATATCGAATTCCTGCTCTGCCTTTCCGCTTCGGATGAAGCCGAAGCACTTGATGAGGACGGACTGAACACAGCGGCGGAGACGACAGTGAACGCCGCGCACGAATACCTCGACTGAGGCGACGGAGAAGACCATGAACGATAAAATCCATATCTTTGCGAATATGACGAAACCCGGTTCCGCCGAAGCCCTGGAGAGGGCGGAAAGCGTTGCCGCGGAGCTCGGATTGCGGGCGAAAACCTACCTGAGCGCGATCGATATGTTCGCCGCCGGTTCGGAGGAACCGCCGCGCTGCATCGTCACACTCGGCGGGGACGGCACTGTCCTTCGCGCCGTATCGGCCGCCGTCAACAACGGCTTTTCGGTGGATGTTCCGATCCTCGGCATCAACCTCGGCAAGATCGGTTTCTTCAGCGAGACCGATATCGACGGCTTTAAATCGGCGCTGAAGAGCTTCATCGCGGGGGATTACCGCATTGAGGAAGCTTCAATGCTAAAGGCCGTTATCGACGACGTCGGCGAATTTCACTGTCTGAACGATTTCATGGTTGCGAAGAAGGGCTTTTCCTCCGTTTCCCATGTCGAAGTCAGCGTCGACGGCTTCAGCATGGGCGTGATCCACGGCGACGGGATAGTTTTCTCCTCGTCGACAGGTTCTACAGGCTATTCGATTTCCGCCGGCGGTCCCGTCGTTGCGCCGAATCTCGATGTGATCCTCGTTACGCCGATCTGCCCGCATTCGCTGACGGCAAGGCCTGTCGTCGCTTCGTTCGATTCGACCGTCCGGGTGACGGCGAAGAGCGAGTGCGTGCTCCATTCCGACGGCGTGCAGCTGATGACGATCCCCGAAAAAACAACGTTCACCGTTCGAAAATCCGAACAAACCGTTAAATTCATCCGCATTGGCGAAAGAAACATCTTCCGCCTGATCCGGGATAAGCTTGTCTGAGCCCCGGCAGATGCCAAAAGAATGCTTTCAAGACTGATCATCAACAACATCGCTTTGATCGACCGCCTGGATATCGAGCTGGATCCCGGGCTGAACGTGCTGACCGGCGAGACAGGCGCGGGCAAATCCATCATCATCGACAGCGTGAACCTCGCCCTCGGCGACCGCGGAAGCAGGGAACTGATCTCCACGGGTCAGCAGAAGGCGCGCGTCGAAGCCTTTTTCGAGCTTGAAAACGGCGCGGCGGAAAAGATCAACGCGCAGCTTGACGAAATGGGGATCGAGCCGATTGACGGCGAACTCATCATCGTTCGCGAGATCACAGCGGCGGGCAAGAGCCTTTGCCGCGTCAACGGCGAGATCGTGACCCTTTCCGCCCTTCGTGCGATCACCGACAGTCTTGTGGACGTTCACGGCCAGCATGAGCACCAGAGCCTGCTTGATCCGAAAAGGCACATGGGGATCCTTGACGCTTTCGACGAAAAGCGGATCGCGCCGGTCCGCGCGGAAACAAACCGTCTCCATGACGAATACCGCTCGGTCGTGAACAGGCTCAATTCCGGCTTTGTCTCGGCGGAAGAACGCGAGCGCAGGATCGATATTCTTTCCTACCAGATCAAGGAGATCAACAGCGCTGCGCTTTCGGAAGGCGAAGAGGAAGCGATTGGGGAGGAGCTGAAACTCCTTTCCAACGCAGAAAAAATAAACAACGCTCTCGCTTCCGGCGGGGAACTGCTCGGCGGCGACAACGGAGCGCTTGAAAAGCTTCGTGAAGCGGCATCCGAGCTTTCCGGGATTGCCGATCTTTCGGAGCAGTATAACGAGCTTTATACCCGCCTCGACAGCGCTTTTTACGAGCTGGAGGATGCGTCCTATCAGCTCCGGGAGCTTGCGTACGGCTTTGAGTATTCGCCGGAGCGTCTCAACGAGCTCGAGCATAGGCTCGACCGCATAACTTCGCTGAAACGCAAATACGGCGGCTCCGTCGCTGCGGTGCTTGCATTCAGGGATAAAGCGGAAGCCGAACTCGATGAGCTGACAGGCGCGGACGAGCTTCGGGCAAAGCTGACCTCGGAAAAGGCTTCCCTTGAGAAAAAATATAAGGCTTGCGCGGAAAAACTGACCGCGCTCCGCCATGAGGCCGCCGAAAGATTGAAGCGCGGCGTGGATCGGGAGCTCCGGGAGCTCGGCATGGAAAAGGCCGAGTTCGGCGTATCGTTAGCAAAAGCGGGGGACGAGCCCCGGCGGAACGGCCTCGACGAGGTCGAATTCCTCCTTTCCGCGAACGCCGGCGAACCGCTCAAACCCCTTTCGAAGGTCGCCTCCGGCGGCGAGCTTTCGAGGATCATGCTTGCGATAAAGACCGTCTGCGCGGGCTCCGACGGAACGCCGACGCTGATCTTCGACGAGGTCGATACCGGCATCAGCGGCCGCACCGCGATCAAGGTCGGCGAAAGGCTTTCCCTCGTTTCCGTGGAAAAGCAGGTGCTTTCCGTGACCCATCTGCCGCAGATCGC
>JAEEYN010000201.1 GCA_016288175.1 Bacillota bacterium
ACCGACGACTGCGAACATCCACTCAGGAACGTTGCTCTCGTCGTTGCCGGAGAAGTTAAGGGTGGAAGCGAGGATCATCTGATAGAGATCGTCGCCTTCGGTGACCTTAACGAAACCGTCTTCGAAACCGTCTTCTGCATCATGCTCTGCGATGTAGGCAACCATCTCATCATAGATGCTCTGGCCGTCCTTGTCGCCGCCGTGATAGGTCCAGTAATCGCCGTAGCCTGCGCCAACGTACTCGCTGATGGAGCCGTCAGTGAGGAAGAGGGGGATCGCGTCAACGGAGAAGTACATGTCGCCGCCGTCTTCAACGTTAAGATACTGATCGAAAATCGGCATGCCGACCTTATCGTTGTTGTAGTAGTTCTTAGCGTTCTTGATAGCGGTATCGCCGTCGAAGTAGCTGTTCGCACGGTAGTTCTTCATGTTGCAGTCCAACATCTGCTGCATGGAGTAGATGTAAGTATCAGCATTGATGGGAGTACCGTCCGCCCACTTTGCATCGGGGTTGAGCTCGATCTTGTAGATCAGGTGCTCGGTGGGAAGGTTGCCGTCCGCATCGGGAGTCAGCCACTTTTCGCGATCAGCATAGGTAGCGGTGACATCCTCGAGGCTGGTAGCCATTTCGAATACCCACTCGAAGTTGACGCCGTCAGCAGCAATGCTGATGTCGCAGAGAGGAGCCTCGATGTAGCTCATCATGGTGCTCTCATTGTTCATCTCCCATGCGTGCGGGTTCCAGTTGATCGGGCTGGCGCCCATGGAAAGGTGATAGGTGTAGTTACCCTCGGGCCTATCCTGCTGGGGCGCGGGAGTAACTTCGGGTTCATCGGTCTTGCCGGGCTCAGGGGTGTTCTCGCCCGGAGCGGGGGTGTTCTGGCTGGGTTCGGCGGTGTTATCAGCTTGCTGATCATCCTTCTTGCCGCAGGCAACCAGAGCAGGGACGATCATCAGGACTGCCAGAAGCAGAGCCAAGATCTTCGTCATCTTTTTCATTAATGTTACCTCCTTAATTTTTACCGGGTCATAGACCCAGTAATGTGTATTATAGTATACTTGCAAACAGTTTGTTTGTCAACAGAAAAAATGATTCCAAGGCCATGAATTTACAAAAAACTCAATGATTACGGCATTTTCTCCGCCGCAAAGCGGCTTGTCCGAGACATTTTTCCGCCGCGAAGGCGAAAAACTGTCTGATATTTTTTCCCGTAATCGCTTGATTTTTTGGGGCTTGTATATTTTTCATGAAATTGTTAATAAAATGTAACTTTTTTTACCGTGAGGGCCAAAAATCGTCTATTTTCCGTCTTCGGCGTCCCGATTTGCGTTTTTCGGCGCTCGAAGGCGCCCGGCGGGAAAGAAAAACGCCCGCGCAGCGTTCTGCGCAGGCATCGCCTTCGGACGAGCGGGACCGTTCAGTCCCGGATAAGAAGGCCGCGAAGCGTTTCCACAGTGTCCGCTGCCGCGTCCGCTCCGGCATTTCGAAGCTCCTCTTCGGAACCGAAGCCGTAGAGCACGCCGACGGAGCGCACGCCGAACTCCTTCGCGGCGAGGATGTCGTAGCACCGGTCGCCGACCATCACGGTATTGTCCCCGGAAATATCCGGATAGCGCGAGAGGATATGGCCGAACACATCGCGCTTTTCGGGGCGCTTCTCGTCGAGGGTGTTCCCGGCGACGAAATCGAAGTATTTCAGTATCCCGAAATGCTCGAGTATCATCGCGGCGAATTCCTCCGGCTTGCCTGTTGCGAGGATGACCTTCCCCCCGCCTCTTTTCAGCTCTTCGAGCAGCTCAGCGATGCCCGGATAGATCTCGTTTTCGAAAAGCCCGCCCGCGGAAAACCTTTCCCGATAATAGAGAAGCGCTTTTTCGGCGGCAGCCTCGTCCATCCCGGCATAGGTTTGGAACGAAAAAACGAGGGGCGGCCCGATGTAGCGGTAAAGCTCCTCACGCGGCGGCACGGGAAGCCCCGTTTTTTCGAGGGCGTGCATCACGGAATTCGTGATGCCGAGCGCCGGGTCGGTCAGCGTTCCGTCAAGATCGAAAAGATTATACTTGAATCTTGCTTTCATAATTGAATAAGCAGGTTTACGGCAGTACGTCGTCCGGGTCGGCAAGGGTCTCGGGCGACCTCGCGTCGAGCTTGCTGAAATACGCGGTCAGGATGTCCTCGATCGCGCCGGCGGTGCTGGAGCCGGAATAGCCGTTCGGGATGCAGACGCAGATCGCGATATCCGGATCGTCGTTCGGCGCGAAGGCGACGAACCAGCCTGTGTTCTGAACGTCGATCGTAACGTTGCCGACCTGCGCGGAACCCGTTTTGCCGCTGATCTTCGCAAGATAGCCCTTCTGGGCGAAATCCTTGCTGAAAGCTTCGCCCGCGGTGCCGCCGTCCTCCGGCGAAACGACCTCCGCCATGCCCTTGCGGATCGCGTCGAGGTATTCCGCGGGAGCGTTGAGTTTGTTGAAGACCGTCGGTTCAAAGGAGAACAGCGTTTCGCCGGATTCGGAAACGATGCTCTTGATGATATGCGCGTCATAAACCGTGCCGCCGTTCGCGAGCGCGGCGGTGTACCTCGCCGCGGCAATGGGCGTCACGAGCAGGATGCTCTGGCCGATGCCGGTACGGACGGTCAGCGTCGGTTTCCACTGCAGCTCGTTCAGCAGCGACATGATCTCGCTGACCCAGTTCCTCGAACGGCTGATGCCGTCCGGGATGCCGAGCTCGCTGCTGAGGATCGCGCGGACGTCGGCGCCTTTGCCGGCGAGGGAGCCGTCCTGCAGCTCCATGAGCTTTTCGGCACAGCTCTCGATCGCGGTCTCGTCGATCACGACGCCGCGGATATCCTGATAGCGCTTGAGGGTCGTGCAGAGGGTGCGGAAAACGAGCAGCGGAAGGCTTGTCGCCTGCTGGTTATGGGGTTTCGTGTTGTCGTAAAGGTCCTTCTGGCCGCCGATCGTGCCGATCGCTTCGCCTGTCAGCTCGATCCCCGTGCTGCTCGCGAGGCCCATTTTGCGCGCCCATTCGGCAAGGTTCTCGATGCCGAGGCGGTTCGCGACCTCGCAGAAATAATAGTTGCAGGAATTTTTGAGCGCTTCGACGACGGTCTGGCCCGCGTGGCGCTCGGGGTAGTTGGTCCAACATTTGACGGGGTTCTGGTTGATGATCTCGTGGGTCTCGGGGTCCCAGGCATAGAACGGGGACTCGTCGTCGATCCCCTCATCGATGCCGACGACGTTCTGCATCAGGCCGGCAAGACCCGTGCACATCTTGAAGATCGAGCCCGGAGCGAGCTTCATCGAAACGGCCTTGTTGCGGGTCGGAGTCGTCGCCGCGGCTTCATCGCTCGTATAAAGGTATTCGACCTGCTCCGGCGTCAGGCCGGCGATGAACCAGTTCGGGTCATAGGAAGGATAGGAAGCGCAGGCGAGGACTTCGCCTGTGCTGACCTTCATAACGACGATCGCGCCTGTTTTTGCAAGCTCGATCTTATCGTATTCGGCATACTTGCCGTCGTAAACGCCGTCGCCGTCGGGATCGATCCTGTTGAGCTGCTTTTGATGGATGTTCTCGATAACGTCCTTCAGCGCGGCTTCGGTCACGATCTGCATCGAAAGATCGATCGTCAGGGTGACGTTGCCGCCGTCCGTCGGAGGCGTGACGGAAAGGGTCTCGATGATGGATTTGTTCGCGTTGGTCTTGACGACCGTCTTGCCCTGGTGCTCCGTCGTGCAGCCGGTCAGGTATTGCTCCATCGTCGCTTCAACGCCGGAAACGCCGATGTAGTCGGTCGTGTCATAGCCGAGCTTCGTGTATTCCTCCGCGTTCTCCTCGTTCATGCGCTGGCAGTAGCCGAGGATATGCGCGGCGGTCGTGCCGTAGGGATAAACGCGGCGGGTGCTCTGCTGCGTTTCGATGCCCGGAAGATGCTCCATTTCGAGCTTCGCAACGGTCTCGTCGCCTACGTCATAGGCGATTGTGACGGGCTCGAAGCTCCTGTAGTCGTTCAAAAGGACTTCCTGGCGGATCGAGATGATCTTCACCGCTTCCTCGAAGGGCAGCTCCTCGGGGATGAACCAGCTCTTGCGGAGCTTGAGGTAAGCGTCCTCCGCGGAGATCCAGGTGCTCATATCGTCCTTGTCCTTCATCGCGAAGCCGCAGGCATTGCAGAAATTCTTGTAGCGGGCTTTGACGGTGCGCTCGTTCGTGCTGCCGAAATCGTAATAGATCTCGCCGTCGGGCTTCATTTTGATGTATGAAGTGTCGATCGTGGAGCCTCCGCCTGCTTCAATGATATCGATCGCGCGGATCAGCGCCTCGGTATAGACTGCGCTGTAATAATCGGTGCGGTTGTCGCCGTCGCGCATGAAGCAGACGTTGAAGCAGACCTCGTCATAGGCAAGGACAAGGCCGTTGCGGTCGTAGATGGTCCCGCGCCTGCCCTTTGTTATGATCGTGTTCGTCGCCTCCTGGTCCGCGCGGGCAAGGTAGCTCTCGCCCTTGACGATCGTGAGATCATAGAGCGACCTTATCAGCACCCCCATCAGCAGGAGGAGCACGACCGCGAAGATCGCGATTCTGATATACGGTTTTTTCGGGGTATTGTCCTTTTTCAAGAGTGTTTCTCCCGTAAAGCTACATTATTATAATGGTACTTCCGCGTGCAGCCCCTCTTTACCTGTTGACGCTCCTCCGCCTGCCCTGCGCAAAGGCTGTCCTTCGCAGGATGAGATGGAAGAGCATGCACAGAAGCCCCGTAAGGATCGAGGCGGGGAGCATATGCACGAGAAACAGCATCGGATAGCTGCTCACCCTTCCGCCGGTCAGGAGCATCACGAAAAGCATCAGGTGCTCCTTGAGGAACATCACCGCCGCAGCGGTAACGGAGGGGATGATCAGGTTGTCCGCATAGTATTTTTCGAAGAAGAAGCCGCCTGCCTGCGCCGCGATGATAAAGCCGAGCGAACTCAGGCCGACGTATTTATTGCAGAGGATATCGAGAAGCAGACCGAGCCCGACGCCGATCGCCATCGTCGGCGCCCATCCCATCAGCACGCCGAGGGAAACCAGGAGCGCGACGATCGCGTCCGGCCTGAAATTGCGCAGGCCGACGACGCCGAAGAACACCGCTTCGAGGAAAAACGCGATTATGCAGAATATTGCGATGATAAATTTTCGCATCAGCCTTCCCCTGCTGTTCCGATGATGACCATTACTTCCTCAAGATGGAGAAAATCCGCCGCCGGAGTCACGATCGCGTTGACACCGCTGCCGGTGGAGGTCATGACCTCCTTGACCGTTCCGACGCGGATTCCCTTCGGATAGATGCCGCCGATGCCGCTCGTCATAACGACGTCGCCGGGCATGAGGTCCGTCCTGTCCGCCGGAAGGTAGTAAAGCTCCATTTGTTTATCC
>JAEEYN010000202.1 GCA_016288175.1 Bacillota bacterium
TCGTTGCGCTCGTTGAATACATCGCAAAGAACCTTGTCGACGAGCCGGACGCCGTTAAAGTCGTTGTGAAGAACGAAGCAGCTCCCGAAGAGAATGCAGAAGAGAAATCGGAAGAAGCATCCGAGGAATACAGCTATGACAACGAATCCGAAGATGAAAAATCCGATGACGAAGCTCATGTAACGCTCGAGCTGTCCGTTGCCAAGGATGATATGGGCAAAGTTATTGGCAAGCAGGGAAGGATCGCCAAAGCGATCCGCACTGTCGTTCGCGCCGCGACCGTCAAGAGCGGTGTAAAGTATCGCATCGATATTCTGTAACCGCAAACTCAATCTGAATTGTTTGGAAAGGCAGCAGCGGGGAACCGGTGCCGCTTTTTCAAACAGGATCAAAGAATGGATTATTATCGTATTGGTTTAATGCTTCGTCCGCACGGCATTCGCGGCGAAGTAAAACTTCTTCCCCTGACGGATGACGTCAACCGCTTCAGGGAGCTTTCCGACGCCTATATCGAGGTGCAGGAAGGCTGCTACAGGAAAGCGGTCGTTCGCGGGGCGAAGATCGTTCCCGGCGACAGCGTGATCGTTTCCATCGAAGGCGTCAACACGATGGATGAAGCGGAATCGCTTCGCAACCGTTATCTCTGCGTTGACAGGGAGCATGCCGTTGCGCTTCCCGAAGATACATACTTCGTAAGCGACCTTATCGGCTGCAAAGTATTCTCTTCGATCGGTGAAGAGCTCGGCACGCTTTCGGACGTTTACGAAACAAACGCGAACGACGTTTATGTTGTTACCGGAAAGCGCAAACTTTCCGTTCCCGCGCTGAAAAAGCTTCTTTCCGAAGTCGATATCTATAACCGCAGAGTCGTTTTCGATTCGGATGTTCTCTCGGAGGTCGGCCTTTTTGAGGATTGACATTCTTACAATCTTCCCCGAAATGTTCGACGGGATCCTTTCGGCAAGCATGCTCGGCCGTGCCGCTGCAAAAGGCATCCTTGAGTTTCATGCGCATAATATCCGGGATTATTCGCTCAACAAGCACCATAACACCGACGACTATCCCTATGGCGGCGGTGCGGGCATGGTCATGATGGCCCAGCCTATTATGGACTGCATCGATGCTGTTTCGGCGCAGAGCGAAACAAAGCCCCGCCGGATCGTGATGACGCCGCGCGGCAAAACACTTACACCGGAGCTTGCTTTGGAGCTTGCGAAGGAAGATCGTCTGCTCATCCTTGCAGGCCATTACGAGGGGATCGACGAACGTGTCATGGCGCTTATGGACGAAGAGATCTCCATCGGCGACTATGTCCTTACCGGCGGCGAGCTTCCCGCAATGGTCCTTATCGACTGCGTCTCGAGATTCATTCCCGGCGTTCTCGGTTCGAGCGAATCCGCGGAAGATGAAAGCTTCTCGGGTTCCGGCCTTCTTGAATATCCTCAGTACACAAGGCCCGCAGAATACCGCGGGCTTACCGTTCCCGATGTTCTGTTGAATGGCAATCATGCGGAGATCAACAAATGGAGAAGGCAGCAAGCGCTTAAGAAGACCCTCGAGAACCGTCCCGATCTTCTTGAAAAAGCGGATCTGAATGCCAAGGACAGGGCTTTTCTTGCGGAATTAACCGAAAATCAAGGAGAAAACGAATAAATATATAGGCATTTGCCTTAAAAATCCGAAATTTCCTCTTGATTCGAAAGCATTATAATGCTATAATATTTATTTAGTTGGGTGTTCCAATGGCCGCATGTCGGTTAAGAACATCTGTATTCAAGGAGTTTAAAATGTCAGACATCATCAGAGAGCTCGAAAAAGAGCAGCTTAGAACAGATCTCCCCAAACTCGAGATCGGCGACACCGTCCGCGTTTTCGTTAAGGTCGTCGAAGGCAACCGTGAGAGGCTTCAGAACTTCGAAGGTATCGTCATCAAGATGCAGGGCGGCGGGATCCGCAAGACCTTTACCGTTCGCCGTATCAGCTACGGTGTCGGCGTTGAGAGGACTTTCCCCTACAACAGCCCCCGCATCGGCAGGATCGAGATCGTTCGCCACGGCGTTGTACGCAGGGCGAAGCTGTACTACCTCCGCGAGAGGACCGGTAAGGCCGCCAAGATCAAGGAGCGTATCGTCACCAAATAAGCATGCCCGGAGTTTTAGCTCCAACGCCTCCCAGCCAAAGCAGTTGGGAGGCTGTTTTTAAAAATCGAAAGGCAGGTAACCCGAATGCATACTATAAACTGGTATCCCGGTCACATGGCGAAGGCCAGAAGAATGCTTGAAGACAACATCAAACTCGTTGACATGGTCATCGAGATTGTTGACGCGCGCGCTCCGCTTGCCTGCCGCAATCCCGATTTCGAATCGCTGTTCAAAAACAAGCTTCGCGTTGTTGTTCTCAACAAGAGTGATCTTTCAAGCAAGGCGCAGAACAAAGCCTGGGTAGAGTATTTCCGCAAAAAGGGCATTACCGCGATCGAACTCGTTTCAACATCCCAGGCGATGCGCAAGACCGCCGTCAGCCTGATCGAAAAGGCGGGGAAGGCAACTGTCCAACGTTATCTCGAAAAGGGCATCCGAAAAACACTTCGAGCAATGATCGTCGGCGTTCCGAATGCCGGAAAATCCACATTCATCAACAGGATCGCTGGCTCTGTTCGAGCGCAGGTCGGCGACCGTCCCGGCGTAACGAAAAGCAAGCAGTGGGTAAAGGTTTCCGATTACCTTGAGCTACTTGACACTCCGGGCCTGCTTTGGGGAAAGCTCGAGAACGAAACTCTTGCGAAGCATCTTGCATATATCGGCTCGATTCGCGACGATGTTCTAGACATCGAAGAGATATCGGGACTGCTGCTTTACGACCTTGCAAGGATCTGCCCCGACCAGCTCAAAGCGCGTTATAAAAAGATCGACACCGCCGAGGAACTTCCTGAGGAGTATCTGAATGCCGTATGCCGCAGCAGGGGCTTTATCCTGCCCGGCGGTGTACCCGATACCGAGCGCGCAGCAAGGATCGTTCTCGATGAGTACCGCGGCGGCAAGATCGCAGCTGTCGCTCTCGAGAACCCGGAGGACGATCCCGAAGCCGCGCAGACTGCAGAAAGCAGCGAAACGGAGAAGACCGATGCCGAAGTTTGACGCCGCTGCCGAGCACGAACGCCTTCTTGCGCTTTCGGAATATGAGCGTCCGTATTGGGACGCCGGAATCGCCGTTGCCGGAATGGATGAAGTCGGCCGCGGTCCGCTTGCCGGCCCGGTCGTTGCGGCCGCTGTCATGCTTCCTCCGAATTGCCTTATCGAAGGCGTGAACGATTCGAAAAAACTTTCGAAGAAAAAACTCGCTCTGCTGAATGAAGAGATCCTCAAAAACGCCGTCGCTGTCGGTCTCGGTTGGGTATCCGAAAAGGTCATAGACGAGATCAACATCCTTCAGGCGACGAAAAAAGCATTTGCGCTGGCATATAAAGATCTCGGCATGAACGCAGATCCCGTCTTCATCGACGCAGTCAAGGGACTTGATATCGACGCCCGACAGTTCCCGATCATCCACGGCGACGCGCTTTGCTATTCGATCGCCGCGGCAAGTATTGTCGCCAAGGTCGCAAGGGACAGCTATATGGTCGAAATGGCGGGGAAGTATCCGCAGTACGGATTTGAAAAGAATGTCGGCTACGGAACTGCGGAGCATATAGCAGCGTTGAAAGAGTTCGGCCCCTGCGAGATCCACAGGCGCAGTTTCATCAAGAATTTCACAAAAGAGTAAGCTTAAAATGAAATCAAGATCTCTCGACCTGAAGAACGGCAGCAAGCAGCAAAAACGCGGAGCGAAAGGGGAGCGCCGCGCTGTTCTGTATCTCCGTTTGCACGGTTACAGGATTCTTGAAAGAAACTATCTTGCATCGCATAAGGAGATCGATATTATTGCCGAGAAAGGCAGCGTCATTGCATTTATCGAAGTCAAGTCTAGGCAAAACAACGCGCTTCCCGCTGCGGCAAGCGTCAATCGCGAAAAGAAAACAAACATTATCTCGGCATCGAAACGCTATGCTGCCAAAAACGGGATCAGGAACCGCATTGTACGCTATGACATTATCGAAGTCGATCTCGGCAAGAAATTCTTCTTCAATTCAGTCAACCATATCGAGAACGCGTTCACGGTTCAATAAGCATATCATTTCAGCTATATAATGAAGTTTTAAGCAGATTTTTCATATTTATAATAAAAACTCTTCATTTTTTCGGAAAAGTGTGGTAGAATAGCTTTTACATTATCGGTATGATACGCGAAATATACATTTTCGCAACTTTGATCTGCCGAGCCGGAGGTAAAATGCCGCAGGTATTTCCAACTCACCACATACTGACAGTAGTATGCCTTGCTTCATTGGCATATTTGCTTCTGCATTTCGGTTATACACTGTTTAAAAAGAAAAACGCGTACAATAATCCGAAAGAAGCGGACAGGACCAGTTGGTTCCTTGTCGGTTGGCTGCTTGTTGCTGCGCTCGTTATCCGCATTATTCTTTCCGTTCAGCTCGTCGGTCATCGGATCGATATAGCTCTTTTCACAAGATGGGGTAATGATATCTCAACGAACGGATTCCGTAGCTTTTATACTGCCGGGCAAAGGCTGCCCGACTATCCTCCGGGATACATGTACATCCTCGGACTGATGTCAAAGCTTTCCAAGGCGCTTGATCATCCGCAATTCGCCGCGGACGGAAGCTATGACCATGTTTATGTTATCCTTACAAAGCTTCCCGCAATTCTCGCCGATCTCGGCGCGGCGCTTTTCACTTTCTTTATCGCAAGGAAAAAATACCGTTTCGCGCCGTCCTTTATGCTTATGGCGATCGTCGCCTTCTGTCCTGTCATGGCTTATATTTCCGGCGGGTGGGGGCAGATCGACCAGGTGCTCGCATTGTTCCTTTGCTTGAGCTTTTTGTCACTCAATTACAATCTTCCGATCCTCGGCGGTGTGTTCTACGGTTTGGCGATCGTATTCAAACCGCAGGCTTTGATGATCGGGCCGCTTCTCGCTCTCGCATACATTCTCTACATCCTCGACGGAAACAGCGGCAAGCTGCCGAATTCCGGAAAGAAAATCGATCCCGGTTGGCTGCCTCGTTTCGGCAAGACCTGCGCCGCCGTCGGTATCGCCGTTTTTCTGATCGCACTTTCCGCGGCCCCGTTTTCATCCGCGGAATACCCGTGGTATCAGATCCTGATCGATAAGTATTTCGGCACAGCAACATCCTATAAGTACGCAAGCGTCAATGCTTACAATACCTTCGCGCTGTTTGGACTGAACTGGAAACCGATCGCCGATTCCGCCGGTCATCTGAACACCTACGGCATCCTCGGTTATGTCGGCATGGGCCTCTCCATTGCAGCGGGCTTGCTGCTTTACTTCTTTACACGGCCCAAGAACAAAGGTTCCATCTATCTTGCCGGCGCGTTCACGCTTCTTTCGATCTTTATGTTTGGTCACTATATGCATGAGCGTTATCTGTTCCCCGCGCTCCTGATGCTTGTGGTGGCGTACATCCACTACAGCGACAGGCGGCTTCTCGGCGTATTCTTCGGCTTCACTGTCACAACCCTTCTCAATTGCATTGCTGCTTTTTACTATTCCGAAGAAGCGTATTTCAAAGCCGGTTTGTATTGGGATGAGAAGCTCGTGTTCTGGTGCTCGCTCATCAACCTTCTTCTCTTCGTTTACTTTGTCTATGTCTGTGTCACGCTCGCGCTTTCCAAGGGAAAAACGAAGGACGTTTTCCGGTGCGGGAAGGATGACGGGGTAAACGGTTTTACCGATTTTGATCCGAACGCCGTTTTTGTACCTTCCGCTAAAGCATAAAGGATGATCCCGTTTCGAACGCATCAGCTTCTTTGAATGCTTCATCCGGGAACAATAAATCATTGAGATAAACAGCAAACCTGATCGGTAATGAGGTGCCGAATGAAAAAAATATCCAAAATGAAATCAATCAAGCGTATTGCCTTTGCTGCAGCAGCCTTTATCGCTGTTCTGTCAACTCTGCTGTTGACTGCCTGCGGAGGCGGCGGCGAAAACGCGCAGGTCACGAACGGCGATTTCAGCAAAATCGGCTCGAACAAGCTGCCGACCGGCTGGTCGTTCTATTCCTACCTGAACCAGAGCGGTTCATCCAATTCGACCGCCTCAGTCATAAAGGACCGCAGCGGCGCAAATGTAGTCAAGATCACGAACAAGCAGGATGATGACGCGCATCTCTGGCAGGCCGTTAAAGTCAGCCCGAACACGCTTTATAAATTCTCCGTCTACATTAAAACGGAGAATGTGAGCGGCAAGGGCGGCGCAAATATCGGTCTTGAAAGCACTGCCTGTTTTTCGAACTTCGTCTTCGGAACAAAGGATTGGACGCTTGTTGAATTCGTCGGCAAAACCGGAAGTTCTCAGAAGGAGCTGAAGATCGGCTGCAGGCTCGGCAACTATGACAACACAGCCCGCGGCACTGCATATTTCCGCGATTTCAAGGCCGTAAAGCTGAGTTCCTACAACGGTACCGTCAATAATTTCGGTGACGGCGGTTCGTCTTCAGGTTCAACATCGTCTTCAACGACTGCCGATGTTAACCAGACCAAAGCAAGGCTTACGACAGCGGCAGTCACGACGATAGTATTTGTCGCCGTTCCCGTTCTTGTCGGCTTTGTGATCTGGTATGAGCA
>JAEEYN010000203.1 GCA_016288175.1 Bacillota bacterium
ACGGGTTCGGGTTCCGTTGCGAAAACGGGTTCGGGCTCCGGCTCGAAAATCGGCTCCTGAACAGGCTCGGGCACCGGTGTGAAAAACGGCTCAGGTTCCGAAACAGCTTCAGGCTCGGAAATCGGCTCGGCCTCGCAGACAGAACTGCGTCCTTCAAGAACATTTGCGAGAGCCTCCTCCATACGGTCGATGTTGCACCTTGCTTCATTGATCATTTCAACAACAGGCTCCGATTCGAGGTCAAGGCTCTCATTGCTGCAAGCACGGTTGTAAACAAGTTCGCCGAGACGGCTATAGAGATCGGGCAGACGGCGGTTTTCTTCGGATATGAGGTAAGTGAGCATCGCGGGATCGGCCGCTTTGATCGCGTATTCCATCAGATTCTTAATTGTCGGCATTTCGGGACCTCCTGTTTTTCTGAATGTTATTTCGACGCTGGCTTATGTCAGCAGAGCTTGTCGAGGAACTTGCCGACAAAGGGGACCGGTGCTTCCTTGCCGTTAAATGCGCAAAGACCGCAGAAGACAAGGAAGAGCAGAACAATGATATCGATGATCCAGTTGATCGCATGGAAGAAGGGGAAATTAAGGATGACAACAAACAGCAGCCAGCTTATAAACAATACAACCATTGCGATGAAAACGATCGCATAAGCTCTGCGTACAAATGAATTCTTTTCAAGCGCAAACAGCACGACTGAGATCACAAGCAGGATCACACCGATCCAGCCGGCGAATCCGCTCACAAAACCGAAGATCGCGCCGACCAGAAAGATAAGTGCGGCATAAAGATTCGCGCTCAGATTACGAAACAGTGACGAATAGCCGTTGTTCATATTATACCTCCGTTGGATTCACGCAGCGACTTGAGGGCCGACTGCGAAATAATTTTGTATTACATAGATTATATAATGAAAACAGATCGAATTCAAGATACAAATTTGACAAGATTATGTATTGTTGTCAGAATCTGTATGAAGCTTCTTTCTGAGACCGTAACGGAAAGATCAATCATCGGCGATGTCGTTTACATCGTCGATGCTGTCGCCGCCTGCGCCGGGGCCGACTCTGCCGGCGATCAGATAGCAGCTTTCGATCGGATCATAAACGATCCTGTGGAGAAGGCGGAAGCCTTCGACCGCGCCGGTGCTCGCAACATGTGTGCGCGGACCGGTGCAGGGGTGCTCCCATTCGCCGATGCGGACATGTTCCTCATCGACATACGATATCGGCAGATCGTTCTTGATCGCTTCATTGACTTTGTTTTCAAGCTCAAGAAGATCGATCTTCGGCGGCTCGTCATTGAAGGTCAGAAGGAAGCCGTGCTTGATATCGCGGTGGTGGCAGCGTTTGTATTCATGTTCCGGAAGGAAGATCTCGCAAAGATCTTCCGCGGTATGCGTCATCCTGCGGTACCGAACGGATTTCGCAACTCTTTCGTGAAGCTCGCTCGGCAGGGGACCGAAGATCGTCGGACGTGTGATGATGATCTCTTCACCCATGCCGATAAGCAGATTAGCGTTGACGTTCAGCATCGGGTAGATGAGATCGAAATGCTCGACGATAACGCGCTTACCGTTCTGGACTGCGCGAAGGATCGCATCGGCAAGGGTCCCGAGCTGTGTGAAAGCGGCTTCGAAACGGATATCGAGGTGATAGGTATGCGCATTGAAAAAGCCGTACTCGCTTGCGTCGAGAAGCGGAAGAGGACGCATATTGACTCCGTTGTCGTCGTTTGTGAGCTCGAGACCGGGAAACATGCCTTTAATCAGCATGCTTTTACCAGAACCCGCCTCGCCGATGATGCCGATCAGCTTATCATAGGGGCTGAGATACATCTGCGCGATCTGGATGCCGAGATCGTACATTCGGTCGCGGCCGCGCGGAGCGAAGAAAACGCTGTAAAAATGGTTGTTCTGCATTCTGCCGGAATAGGACATACTGTTACCTCACCGAGATGATGCCTTTCGTTATATTGAAATCAGAACGGCATTGCCGCATACATTATTATATAACGTTCGGACCGTCTTCACAAGAGCAAGTTGCGGATAGTGATAAAACCATTTTTCTGCGACCTTAACACACTGTTCGGAGCAGACAAAATAAAATTATTGAAAAGCAAGGTTGCTTTAAGAGCGATTTAAGGTTATTATAGTATTGTTTGTGCAAACATAAACCTCCGGTTCGCGGGGGTGAAAGGAGACATAAATGAATTTATTCAAGAAAATCGCGGCTCTGCTTATTGCGGCAATAATGCTTGCGCTGCCGGCCGCTTGTTCGGGAAACAAAAATAACGGAGGTTCGGAAGGGACGGCAACTGCCGCGCCGGCAAACAACGGAGGAGCGGATCCGATCGACGATCCTTCAAACGATGACCGCGAGGCGACAGGCGCTTTCGCGATCGCTCCTTCCGGTTCGGTCCGGCAGAACGGCAATGTCTATACGATCACAGCTGCCGGCGAATACACGATTTCCGGAAAGCTTGCGGACGGTCAGATCATTGTCAGCTCTGGCAGCGGCGACGAAGTGAAACTGATCCTCAATAATGCTTCGATCTCCTGCTCGACTGCCGCACCGATAGTCTGCGTTTCCGCCGACAAGCTTAAAGTCAAAGCGGAGGAAGGTTCATACAATACCGTTCATGACAAC
Source organism: Bacillota bacterium (assembly GCA_016288175.1). Taxonomy (GTDB): domain Bacteria; phylum Bacillota; class Clostridia; order Christensenellales; family CAG-138; genus PeH17. The sequence continues at coordinate 2,649 of JAEEYN010000203.1, forward strand.
CGCAGCGAGATTGCAGATGATGAAGAATATGATGCTGCGATCTGCTCCGACTGTGATCTTGACCTCGTCGGCAGGGGAACTCTGATCGTGACATCGCAAAACGCATGCGGGATCAAGACGAAGGATGATCTTTCCGTAAAGAACATCACCGCGAAGATCACCGCCGAAAGCACGGCGATGAGGGGAAACGATTCCGTGAATGTCGAATCCGGTGAACTGATCCTTGTTTCAAACGGGGACGGCATAAAAACTTCCAATTCCGATATTTCGAAAAAGGGCAATCAGAAGGGCAGCGTGGTTTTGAGCGGAGGAAGCATCGATATCTATTCAGCGCAGGACGGCATCAGTGCCGCATACAATGTCGAGATCAGCTCCGACAGCTGCACGCTTAATATTTATACCGCCGATTACGCCGAGCATGGCGGGGAGGAGCAGAGCTCAAACGAGCTGTACCTCGCTGTTCCTTCAAAGAAATACTCAGAAGGCAACGATTACTATTTCTTCTTCTACAATGACAGCGATTCGGACGGCGTTTGGGTCAAGGCGGAGTATGAAACGAAGATCTACAGCGGCCGTACGGCATCATATTACGGTCTGAAAGCGGAGATCCCCGGCGAATACAGGAACATGCTTATTAACATAGTTGCGAGCGGTACAGAACCGGACGGCAGCAATTATTCGGCTGCATCCGAAGGCGAAACGATCAACACCGCAATGAACTGCTATGTTATCACATCGATCGCGGACGGAAAAGTCGCCGGCGATTGGGCGAAGCTGTCTTCATCGAGCGGAAGTAAAACAACGTATTCCTCAAAGGGGATCAAAGCAGATAACGACATAATAATCAGCGGCGGAAACGTCAGCGTTAAATCGATGGACGACGCGCTTCACGCTAACAGCGGAGAGAAGCTCGACAGCGGCGCTGTTTCCACAGGCAATGTCACCGTTTCCGGAGGAAACCTGTATATCGAATGCGCGGACGACGGCATACATGCCGACGGGAATCTGACGATTGACGGCGGAAACATAAACATCAAGGAATCGCATGAAGGCATTGAAGCCAATGTTATCACTGTCAACGACGGCGTTCTCTATATCAACGGGCAGGACGACGGCATGAACGCGGGCAAGGGAAACAGCACTCCGCTCATCAGCATCAACGGCGGTTATGTGGATGTGACGACTCCTTCCGGCGATACCGACGCTATCGACTCGAACGGGCATTTCGCGATGTCCGGCGGCTTTGCGGTGATCCGCTGCGGCGCTGCGATGGGCGGCATGGCGGGTTCCGTCGATGTTGACGGAAAGATAACCGTTACCGGCGGAACGATAATCGCGGTCGGCGGGATCTGCGAAACGCCTGAAAGCGGTTCGGCCTGCACCTATATTTCCGGCGGAACAAGCCTTGCTCCGGGAAGTTATACCTTGACCGATGACGGCGGTAACGTACTTGCGAGCTTTGAGCTTTCCGCGAATTATAACTCAATCTGGCTTGCTTCCGACAAAATGCAGGTCAACGGGAATTACTCGCTGAAAAACGGCGAAACTGAGCTCTTGAGCTGGACTCAATCCTCGGAAACCGTCGGAAGTGCGGGCAACGGCGGGATGTACGGCCCGGGCGGCAGGCATTGAGCGAGATAAGAATAAAACAAATTGAAGAGCAGCGCCGCTTGATGAAAACAGGCGGTGCTTTTTTTGTGTTTGGCTGAAATACAAACAGCGTGTTTGAACAAAAATACTATTGATACGAAGACGTTGAAAGCGAAGAAAACGTGCGATACTATAACGGTAAAATCTGCCGATATTTGCTTGACATTATATCTATACGGGCTTATTATTAGTAGGTGAATTTAACAAAGGAGGTAGATCCGATGAAACCCGAAATCGGAACAGTTATCAACAATTTCAAAGTGGAACGCATCCGCGAATCTTCGGAGCTTAACGGGCGCTTCGTTGAGATGCGCCATGTAAAGACCGGTACCGAGCTTTGCTGGATGGACAACGGCGACAGCAACAAACTTTTCTGCGTCGGCTTCAAGACCCTTCCGGAGGATTCAACGGGCGTTTTCCATATCCTCGAGCATTCCGTGCTCTGCGGTTCCGAAAAATACCCCGTAAAAGAACCGTTCGTCGACCTTATGAAAAGCTCGATGAACACC
>JAEEYN010000204.1 GCA_016288175.1 Bacillota bacterium
GATTACGATAACGATACCGTTGTCGTACCGATGGGCGAAGTCGTCGAAATGACTCTTGAAGATCTGCCCGGCGGCGGCTGGCTGATCACCTCCGGCGTAACCTTCTTCTCCACCTTCGAAGTCAAGGTCGAGATCGAGAATGCGACGACGCTGCAGAACAGCAACTACCAGATCGTCATGAACATCATCCACAAGCTGATCCCCGAGCCGGAGATCACTCCGATCGCGGATGTCAACGACGCTGAAGAAGGATTGAAGTTCACAGTCGAAGGTTATGTAACGAGCAACGCTTCCGGTTATGACCAGGATACCGCGTTCTTCGACTGCATCTACATCCAGGACGATACCGCCGGTATCAACCTCTTCCCGGTTGCGGGCGATTTCCATATCGGTCAGTATGTCCGCGTAACCGGCGTCACCGGCTCCTATAACGGCGAACGCGAGCTCGTCGTTTCGAAGATCGAGCTTGTCGAAGGCGTTGAAGAGCAGATCATCGAGCCTCTCGAACTGACTGCGGAACAGGCGATGAGCACCGATTACACCGGAACTCTTATCAAAGTCGAAGGTACGGTCGAGAGCCTCGGCTATTCCTCCGACGGCGCTCTTGAAACGATAATGGTCAATGACGGCACAGGCACAGCCCGCGTCTTTATCGACGGTTACATCATGAGCGATTACGTCATCGACATCCATGTCGGCGATCATGTTTCCGCGATCGGTCTTGCATCGATCACCGTTGATACCGAAGACGTCAACGGCGGCTTCATCCCGCGCATCCGCGTCAGGAACCGCGCAGAGATCGAAGTCACCCCCGGCGGCCTGCCGGATCTCAACGGCGACGGCAACTGCAACATGACCGACGCGCTGATGATCATCCGCTACGCGATGAACGTTGAGACCTATCCCGATGAGATCGTCGCGCTGATGGATATCAATCACAACGGAACCATCAACACCACCGACGCGCTGCTCTACCTGCGCGCTGTTATGGGCGTTGAATGATCCGGATAAATTCAATGGGGACCGCTTAGGCGGTCCCTGATCCTTTTTGAACACTGGAATATGAAAAAAACAACGAAAACGATCATAACTTCGGCTGTGCTTGCAGTCTGCGCAGTGCTGTTCATTATTGGCATTATTGTTGCAAATCAAAGCGCTGAGCAGGAATACAGCAAGAACTACAGCATCGACTATGAACTTGCAAAGGTTTTATCGATCGAAAACAATTATGAAGTCGATCCGGACAGGGAAGGGAATCCCCGCGGGAGCCAAACGATCGAAGTCGAAGTGCTGACAGGCGAGCACAAGGGCGACGTCAGAACGATACTGAATCCGCTCGGTCCTTCCAACCGGAAAGTCGTAAGGGACGGTTCGGTCCTGACTGTTAAAATCGAAACTTCGTTCGGCAAAGCGGGTTATCAGATCAGCATTACGAATTATAACCTGATCCCGCTGCTGATCGTTATGATTGGGATATTCGTTGCCGCGGTTCTGATCGTAGGCCGCAAAAAGGGCATGATGAGCCTTATCGGCCTTACGGCTTCGCTCGCTGTGATCATTTTCTTCCTGATCCCGATGTGGCTGAAAGGCAATTCGGCAACGGCTCTGACGATGATATGCTGCATCTATATCACGGTGCTCTGTTTCACGCTTCTCGGAGGCATCTCCAGAAAGACGGTTTCGGCAATGCTCGGTACGGTTCTCTGCCTGTTTGTGGCATATATTTTCGCCGAGATCTGCAGCAATATTGCCGGAGTTTCCGGCTACAGCGACCTGATGTCGGCGGATTCGCTTCTTGTTGAAAGCAGGCTGCTCGAAGGCATCACGCTGAATATCCGCGGTCTGTTCGTTGCGGGGATCCTGATCTCCGCGCTCGGTGCTGTGATGGACGTTGCAATGAGCATCGCTTCCGCAGTCGATGAGCTCAGAACCGTCAATCCCGGCATGACTTCCCGCGAACTCTTCAAATCGGGAATGAACGTCGGGCGGGACATGATCGGAACAATGACGAACACGCTTATCCTCGCTTTCGCCGGAACTTCGCTTGCAACGATGATAATCATGTATACGGCGAATATGAAGCCGCTGCAGCTGATAAACAACGATGACCTTGTTATGGAGGCAATTCGCGGCATCGCAGGTTCGCTCGGCCTTATAACCGCCGTCCCGCTGACTGCCGCCGTCGCTTCGGCAAGCTTCGGATCTCTTGGAATGAATCCGCCGATCCCAGCGACTCAAGGAAAAGGATCGAAAACAGAGACCGCGCCTAATACCGAACGTCCGCGAAAGCAGCTTCGCCGCGAAATGACGCGCATTGCCGAAGAGGAACGAATTAAGTCATCCGGAAGGAAAAATCGAAAAGAGTAAAAGAAAAAGCCCGCTTCCGAAAGGAAACGGGTTTTTGTTTTCTCGGACGATCAGGATTTGTAGTATTCTTTATACCATTCCGCGAAACGGCGAAGCCCTTCGCGAATTCCAATCGACGGGCGGAAACCGTAATCGCGCTCAAGACCTTCGGAATCGGCAAAGGTGACGGGAACATCGCCGGGCTGCATCGGAACAAGCTGACGGTGCGCTTCGAAATCGTAATCCGCGGGCAAAATTTCGGCGCGAACAAGCTCTTCCTGCAGTGTTGCAATATAATCGAGAAGGTTCTCCGGAGTGCCGCCGCCGATATTATAGACAGCATAGGGCGGCAGGGGAAGACCGTCTTCTCCGTTGAGCTTTTCCGGCGCGCCTTTCATGACGCGTATAACGCCTTCGACGATATCGTCGACATATGTGAAATCGCGCTTGCAGTTGCCGAAATTGAAGATTCTGATTGTATCGCCGGCGGCAAGCTTTTGCGTTGCGCTGAAATAGAACATATCCGGTCTGCCTGCGGGTCCGTAGACTGTAAAGAACCGTAGACCGGTGCATGGAATGTTATAGAGCTTTGCATAGCTGTGAGCAAGGAGCTCATTGGATTTCTTCGTTGCGGCATATAGGGAAACGGGATTGTCCACCTTGTCTTCAACGCTGAAGGGGACCTTCTTGTTGCCGCCGTAAACACTGCTCGAGGAAGCATAAACAAGATGCTCAACGGGTTGATTCCGGCAGGCTTCGAGAATATTGTAGAACCCGATAAGATTGCTTTCGATATAAACATCCGGATGATCGATCGAATAGCGCACGCCAGCCTGTGCAGCGAGATTGACGACGACGGCAGGTCTGTATTCCGAAAAAACGCTTTCGATAAGCGCCTTATCCGCGATCGAGCCGCGAATGAAGACATGACGGACAGAAGAGGTCTCCGCTGCTTTTCCGATCAGACCGAGACGGTATTCCTTAAGCCCCGGATCGTAATAATTGTTCATATTGTCAAGGCTGATGACCGTCCCGCCGTCCATTTCGGAAAGCAGGCGGAGAACAAGATTCGCGCCGATAAAACCGGGTGAACCTGTCACAAGAACTGTTTTGCCGTTAAGATCGATATGTGTTTTTCCCATACATCCCTCCGGAGTGCTTTTAGATCCTTTTCTTATGTTATCACCAATTGAGCGTTTCGGTCAAGAGTCAATTCGATGATCGGTCCATAAAACAAAAATCTTGCTATAAGCGGGAAAATGTGATAAGATAAACTAATTGATTATGAACGGGAGGAACTCCGCTATGAATAGGAAGATCGCTGTTGCCGGCACGGGTTATGTCGGACTTTCGCTTGCGGTTCTGCTTGCTCAGCACAATTCTGTCACCGCTGTCGATATCATCCCCGAAAAGGTCGAAAAGATCAATGCGTTCGAATCTCCGATCCAGGATGAATACATCGAAAAATTCCTTTCCGAAGCAAAAGCGGGGGAGAGACAGCTTGACCTGACCGCAACGCTTGACGGCGAAAAGGCGTACCGCGACGCGGAATTCGTGATTATCGCCGCTCCGACGAATTACGATCCTCAGAAGAATTTCTTCGACTGTTCGGCTGTCGAATCGGTGATCGAACTTGTCCGCGAGGTAAACCCGGATGCGATAATGGTGATCAAATCGACGATCCCCGTCGGTTATACCGAAAAGGTTCGCCAAAGGTTCAGCGAAAACATTATCTTCAGCCCCGAATTCCTCCGCGAATCGAAAGCGCTGTACGATAATCTTTATCCTTCCCGTATCATCGTTTCCTGCAACGATGCAACGCGCGAAAAAGCCGAGGAGTTTGCGGAACTTTTGAAAGAAGGGGCGGAGAAGAAGGATGTTCCGACGCTCTTTATGGGCTTCACCGAAGCCGAAGCCGTTAAGCTTTTCGCGAATACATATCTTGCTCTCAGAGTAAGCTTTTTCAACGAGCTCGATACCTATGCCGAGATGAAGGGCCTTTCGACGCGCGATATCATCAACGGCGTATGCCTCGATCCCCGCATCGGTTCTCACTACAACAATCCTTCATTCGGTTACGGAGGATACTGCCTGCCGAAGGATACGAAACAGCTTCTTGCGAATTATCAGGACGTCCCCGAGAATCTTATCGGCGCTATTGTTGAAAGCAACCGCACCCGCAAGGATTTCATCGCCGACCGCGTACTTGAAAAAGCGGGGTATTATACCGCAAGCTCAATGTGGAACGCCGCGAAAGAACGCCCGCTGACCGTCGGCGTTTTCAGGCTTACAATGAAGGCCAACAGCGATAATTTCCGCCAAAGCAGCATTCAGGGCGTTATGAAGCGAATCAAGGCGAAAGGCGCAACGGTTATCATCTACGAACCCACAATGCCCGATGGAACAACGTTCTTCGGCAGCCTTGTGGTGAACGATATCGAGCGTTTTAAGCAGGGGTCCGACGCTATCATTGCTAACCGCTACGAAAGTGTGCTCGACGATGTGGCGGATAAAGTCTACACCAGAGACCTGTTCCGCAGGGACTGATATTGTATTTTTTAGAAGGAGCGGTAATACGCCGCTCCTTTTTGCTTGCTTTTTTCTCCGTTTTTTGGTATAATAAAGATAGAGCGGGAGTTTTAGTCGGCCCGGAATCAATTCTGTTTAACCGAAAAACAAGACCATAGATTTGCCGATGTCTTTTTTGCCGCTCCTGCTTTTACATATTTTTAGCCATTTCGGAAAATCAATCGAATAGAATCAAAGGGGTAAGCGATCAAGCCGGCAGCGCTTTTTCGCCGGGGCCGTCCGAAAAATCAATTAATTAATCGGAGTAAATATGGAAAACGATATTTTGACAGTAACGGTGCGAAACAAAGTTCCGTCGGTTTCATTCGGAGAATACCTTGTTTCGGAAAACACGGGGTACCGTATCCGTTTCGATTTCGACAGGGAATGGGAATCGCACTATGTGAAGATCGCCCATTTTGATATGGGCGGATGGCAGTACGAAAAGCAATTCGCTGGAAGCACGGTCGATGTTCCGCTACTGCCCTCGGATATAACGGAGCTGAAGCTTGGCGTTATTGCGGGGGATCTTACAACGACATCCGCGGTAACTATCCCGGTTTACGATTCGATCCTTTCCGGCGCGCAGCCGACAAGCACAGAAGACGCTGCGGAGATGGCGCGCGTACGTGCGGAAGCAGAGAGAGTTGCGGCGGAAAGGGATCGCGTTGCGGCTGAAAATGCAAGGGCCATTGCCGAGCAGCAGCGCGTTAACGCGGAGAACGCGAGGATCGCAGCGGAAACCGCGCGCGCATCTGCGGAAAGATCCAGAGAAGCGAGCGAAACGACAAGGATCAGCAACGAAAGTGTTCGTATCAGCACGGAAAATGCGCGTCAGTCGGCCGAAACAGCAAGGCAGAATGCGGAAGCAAGCCGTGCCGCTGCGGAAGTGCTTCGCAGAAGTGAGGAAACAGGCCGAATACTGAACGAGCATAACCGCATCTCCGCTGAAGAACTCAGAGTATCGGCTGAGAACACCAGAATCATAAATGAAACTGCGAGGATCGGTGCGGAACAGAACCGAGCCTCGGCTGAAAACGCAAGAAGCAGCGCGGAAACCGCGAGGGCTTCGGCAGAAACCGCAAGAGTCGCCGCCGAGAACGGGAGAGCCGCCGCGGAAGCAGCGCGCGCAGCTGCGGAGAACGAACGCCAAGCGCTGATGGACGGCTTCCTTGACGCGGTAAACAATTCCATTTCCGCAAACGATATCTTCAATGTGCCGTACCTTATCGACACCTACGGCACGAAAGCGGCGTTCCGTATGTTCGCTGAAGCCAACGCACCGCTGAGCGGACTGACTAAAACTGCGCTGCGTTTCTTCGAAGCCGCTTCCGCCGCCGATAGCGGCATATACACGAGTCAGTTCAATAAGTATTCTTCAAATGCTGCCTCGTATGGGACCAAGAAGGACGAAAACGAGGATCTTGTCTGCGTGCCTTCAACAAACAGCACCGCCGGACGGGACGATTACAGCGATCTTCCGCTGTTTGCATGCTTTGACTGCAACTACACAATTGACGCCGACACGCTCGAACCCGTCATTCATGCGATTAAGGATGTTTACGGCAGTTTTACTTCTTCGCCTACGTCAAGCTTTGTCGGCGTCATGCAGATGACCGGATGGTATAAGCGTACGCTGGAAGAAACGACTAAAACCGTGCATTACGCGGCGAGCAAGATCGATATGGATTTCAAACCGCTGCCCGAAGCGGTACGGGCTTCGAACAACAGCGTTCGTCCGTTTGTCATTCATTCGAAGTATCCCGCGGGATACAACTCAGCAGGAAAGCTTTCGAGCATATCCGGCGTGCATCCCGTCTATATAAGGCCCGGTTCTGCTGCAAATGCAAACTCGAGCCATGATGCTCAGATCGCAAAATGGGCGGAGTGGGGAAGCCAGTATTCCGGTATGAGCATCTGTGACGCTGCATTCCTGCAGCTCATGCTTGAGCTCAAGTATGCAGTTCTCGGCAGTTCGAAAGTTATGAAAGGCTGCAGGGACTTTGATGCCGCAGAAGCGGCTGCTGTGAGCGAAACCGGTGTAAAACGTATTATTCTTCCTTCTGAGACCGCAGGCAAATTCCCTGTCGGCTGCTCTGTTTCCGTTGGCACGAGTTCAAACAGGAACTCAGCGGCGAGCAGCAGTATAGCGGACGCATCGAAGGTCATCAGAATCGATGATGTTTTGGTCGACGGCACTGCATATAAAGCGCTTGTTCTCGATTCTGCGGAAAGCTTTAATGTTGAAGCCGGGACCACACTCATAGTTTCGCAGCCCTGGATGACGGGTTCAACAGACGCTGTGCGCGGAAATGACGGAAGTCCCTATAATAACCTAAGCGGCGTCGAACCATTCAAACTTCAGGGCATTGAGGTTATGAACGGTGTTCAGGAAGTCGCAGTGGATGTTACGGTCACTGTTGCATCGTACAGCAACTCGTATTATGTGAACAGGCGTGCTGCGGATATCAGAAACGCTTCAACAGGAAACTCACCTTCCTGCATCGCGACACTCGAGCGTGTCGCTTCGGGTTGGCGCTTTATTAAGGAAGTCAACTGGGGCTCAAACGACCAGGAGAGCTACATGTTCCCCGCAGTCCTCGGAGCATCTTCAACAACAGGCTACTGTGCTCCGGTTCATCATCTGGTAGCTTCGGTGCAGAATGAGAACATTTATGAATACATTCTGTTTGGCGCATTGAACAGCGCAAGCAATGCCGGACTTGCTGCGCTGGAAATCACAAACCTCACGAATTACGGTTCTCTTGTAACGGGCTGCCGCGCATGCGGAACCGCAGCAAACAGAGGTGTTTACAACACCGGGAACACAATTTGAACGAAAGCGGATCTCACAACAGTGACGGTAAGGGCATATCGCCATTGACAGCGGCGGATTAAAAGTGTAAAATCCAATTGGATGGAGAGCGGGGCTTTTCTCCGCTCTCCGATTTGATTTTTTCGAAAAGGCGAAAGGAGCGCTTTAATGAAGCTTAATAAGGAATTCATTAATCATTACACGGGTAAGGAATCAATTCTCGTACCGACAGGCGCAGCCGGCTTTTTCGGCCTTGTGAAGGGCAACGCGACCCTTGGCGCGATCCTTGAGCTGCTTGAAAAAGACCGAACCGAAGAAGAACTTATCGAAAAGCTGTCGGAACGTTTTGACGGCCCGAAGGATAAGATCGCCGCGGATGTTTCACGCGCAGTCGGAGAACTCAAAAAGATCGGCGCAATCGACGATTAACCGTATATTCCGAACAGAAAGGACGATTATTATGAAATACACATCCGCTGAAGCGGCAAAACTTCTTCGCTCTCTCAATGAGGAACATGATACTCTTCTTTATCGCGAAAACCAGAGCAAAAGCTTCGTTGCGGCGCTTTCGGAAGATATAGAATCCGTACGGCCGGAGTATGATTACGAATCAACGCAGCAGATGCTCGAAGAAACGGAACGCAAGATCCGCGTTGTCAAGCATGCCATAAACCTTTTCAACGCAACGCATAAGGTTCCGGGCTTCGATATGACGATCGACGAGATCCTTGTCTTTATCCCACAGCTTTCCGCACGCAAGAGCCGCCTTGCGCAGCTTGCCGGCGTTCTGCCGAAGAGCAGGGAGCGGGGCGGAATGCAGAGCAACATCATCGACTACCGATATGCAAACTACGATGTGAATAAAGCGGGCGTCGACGCGAAGAAGGCTTCCGATCTTCTCGCGAAGGCGCAGACAGCGCTTGATGTTGTCAACACGACAGAAACAATGGAGATCGAATTCTGATCTTTTTTCCGTCGCGCCGAAAGAACTCTTTTCTTTTTGAAGCTTGTCAAGGTTCAAGGTTAAGGTCAAAACGTTATTCTTTTTCGTTATTGCTTATTGATCAAGGTTCAAAGTAAGAAAAAGTCTTATTGATGCTTTTGCATCGTCAATTCTTCTCGTGCGTGAAAAAACTTTTCCCCGCGGGCCGAAGTTCGGTTTCAAGCCCGCGGACAACCGTCGGCATATCTGCCCCGGATTCAAAGCGCGGCAGCAGTTTTGCTGCTGTGTTTATGTTCAAAAAAACATTTTCGCTTATCAGGAGGTTTGAGATGAAAATCGGCGTACTCGGCGCGGGAACCTGGGGCATGGCGCTTGCAAGGATGCTTGCCGTCAACGGACACGATGTAACCGTGTGGTCCGCTCTGCCGGAGGAGATAGATGAGCTCAGCTCGACACACCGCCACAGAAATCTTCCCGGCGTAGTTATCCCGGACCGGATCATTTTCACAAAATCAATCGCTGAAGTCTGCAAGGATAAGCCGATCCTGCTTTTTGCGGTTCCGTCGGTCTATGTTCGAAAAACGACGGCACAGGCAGCTCCGTTCATTCCGGAAGGTCAGCTTATAGTTGACGTCGCGAAGGGCATCGAGCCCGATACGCTTTTGACGATGACCGGCGTGATTGCCGATGAACTCAAAAATCACGGCGATTATTCGCATGTTAAGCTTGTTGCGCTTTCCGGGCCTACCCATGCGGAGGAGGTCTCACGAGATCTTCCGACTGCGATCGTTGCCGCAAGCACCGATATGGCTGCCGCAGAAACGGTTCAGCAGGTCTTTACAAACGACTGTATGCGAGTTTATACGCATTTCGATGTGCATGGCGTAGAGCTTTGCGGAGCCGTTAAAAACGTTATGGCGCTCGCCGCGGGCATTTCTGCGGGTCTCGGATTCGGAGACAACACTAAGGCAGCGCTGATAACTCGTGGAATGGCGGAGATCACGCGCCTTGGGAAGAAAATGGGCTGCACCTCAGAAACCTTCGCAGGCCTTGCCGGGATCGGCGACCTTATCGTTACCGCAACGAGCATGCACAGCCGCAACAACCGCTGCGGTCAGCTCATCGGCAGGGGATACAAGGCGGAGGATGCGATCAAGGAAGTCGGAATGGTCGTCGAAGGCATCAATGCGCTTCCTGCGACAATGAAACTTGCGGAGACCTATAACGTCGATATGCCGATCGCCAAAGCCGTCAACGACGTAGTTTTCCACGGCGCCGATCCGCTCGAA
>JAEEYN010000205.1 GCA_016288175.1 Bacillota bacterium
CGACGTTGCGAAGGAAGCGGAGTTCTTCAGCTTCGGCACCAACGACCTCACCCAGATGACCTTCGGCTTCAGCCGCGACGACGCAGGCAAGTTCCTGAAGGACTACTACGAGAAGAAGATCTTCGAGAGCGATCCCTTCGCCCGCGTTGACCAGATCGGCGTCGGCAAGCTGATGAAGATGGCCGTTGAACTCGGACGCGAGACCCGCCCGAACATCAAGCTCGGCATCTGCGGCGAGCACGGCGGCGACCCGTCCAGCATCGACTTCTGCCACAGGATCGGCCTCAATTACGTTTCCTGCAGCCCGTTCCGCGTGCCGATCGCAAGGCTCGCAGCTGCCCAAGCAGCTATCAATAACAGGAAATAATTCCGGGTTATAATAAAAATCACAATGCCGCTTCCATCCGGAGGCGGCATTGTTGTATAATGGATCAAACGGCCGTCCTCATACCCGGGGACGTCCGGATAATATATTTTAAAAAGGTATTGACCTTGCAGTTCACTGCAATGATATAACACTCTTCGAAGGGAGGTCATTGATATGACGATCAAGCAATTTTCGGCACTCTGCGGCTGCAATCCCCAGACGCTGCGCTATTACGACCACGTTGATCTGCTGAAGCCGGCAAAAGTGGATGAATGGTCGGGCTACCGTTTCTATGACGAGGAGCAGGCGCTCACCTTTGTCAAGATCAAGAATCTTCAAAAGGCGGGTTTTTCGATCGAAGAGATCCGGGAACTGCTTGATAAGGACGATCGCGTTATCTACGAAGCCTTCGAAGCGAAGATCGCGGAGGAGGAGCGCAGACTGCGCGAAATCAAAGAGATCCAGCTGTCATATCAAACCGAATCTATGCAGATGAAGAGCAAGATCGAAGAGATCAAGGAAAGCGTTCTCGGCGCGATGGAGCGCTACGACGCAGCCGCCGAATTCGGCGTCACCAATGAGGAATACCGCGGCATTATCGGCAGGATCGATTCAGTGATGACCGCGAGCGAAAGCTGGATCGATACGAACGATCTCGGACAGCTGGTCGATATGTTCAACGTGACCGCTTCGTTCAAAACGGACGATACGACGGTTGCGGAAGCGGATGAAGAAGATGACGAAATGCCGGATCGCAGCGCAGTTCTGAACGATCCGAATTATTCCGTCGTTTATGAAAAGCACGGTTTTGAGCATGTGAAGGATTTTATCGGCGAATTCACGCAGCTTGAGGAAGGCGCGGAGTATCTGCTTTATTTCCTGCGCACGGAGAGCAAGGCGGAGCGCATCCCGTTTATGAACGTGATGCTGAACGTGCTTCTTGACAAAAACCCCGGCAAAAAGCTCAATCTCAACTGCGACGTCGGCGCTTCCGACGACGGCCGGAATCACTTCTGGCTGCTGAAAAAGCGTTAAGTCAGCGGCCCGGCGCAATGCCTCTTCCGAGCGGAGGGGCATTGTTTTTATTGCCGCGCAATGCTATAATTCCATAGGATCTCAATCAACGGAGCGGGAGTGGAAAATATGGAAGAAAAACCGAAACCGACAAAAATAGAACTGCAGGCGATCCTTGCCCTGCTCGGGCGGCCCGGCGTTGGCGAAGAGCAGATCACCGCGTTTACGGCGGAGGAGGACGGTGCGGAATATTCCGTCTGGCTCGTCGATACCGGCGCGGAGAAATGCGTCCTCAAGCGCGTGAAGGAGCACGAGCTCGAGGCCTACCGCTGCTTTTTCAGCGAAAAAAAGCCGTACGTTCCGGCATTTTTAGGCGCCTGCGAGTTCGGCGGGGCGGAATACTTCCTGACCGAATACTTCCCCGGCGAGATAATGAGCCGCTGCACACGCGAAAAGCTCATCAAAGCGCTCGACGCGCTGACCGCGATGCAGGATGAATTCTGGCAGCGCGAGGACCTTTACGACGCCGTCGTTCCGCTCTCTCTGGCGCTCCGCGGCATCGAAAACCGCGGCAGATACCTCGGCTCTCCTAAGCTCGAAAAAGTCTATGCGGAATTCACGCGCATCTTCCGTGAAACGCCGCGCACGCTCTGCCACGACGACCTGCTGCCGTTCAATCTGCTGATCGGGGAGGACCGCGCTGTGCTGATCGACTGGGAATACGGCGGCGTGCTGCCCTATCTTTCCGCCTTCGCGCGGCTGATCGCCCACGGGCGGGAGGACGAGAGCTATCTCTTCTTCATGACGCAGGCCGACCGCGCTTTCGCGATAGATTATTATTACGATAATCTTGTGAAAAAACACGGTATTTCCTTTGAAGAATACCGCCGCACGCTCGATTATTTCATCTTTTACGAATACTGCGAGTGGATCATGCTCGGCAACCGCTGCGACGCGAAGGACGACGAAAGATACGGGTATTATATGAAGCTCGCGGAGGAATTGGCGCAAAAGCTGACGGATCCGGCATGAATATGCAGCGTATACCCACCACAGCCGAATACCTTCGCGACCCCTGCGGCTCCGCTTCCCTTTCCTTTCGGAAGGCGGAGCGAATTTCTGTACCCGAAAATATGCTGATCCTGCGGGAGGATTTCTTCCATCCTTCCCTGCTTGCGGAGTACGCGGACGAGCCGTATTTCAAGCTGATCCACCGCATGAACGGGCTGCAAAAGCCGGAGCTCCCCGCCGGATTCCGCCCGATCGACGCCGGCGCGGAGGCGTTTTCCCGCCATATC
>JAEEYN010000206.1 GCA_016288175.1 Bacillota bacterium
ACATCGAGATAACCGGTTACCTGCATGTCAATGAGCTTCATAAATTTTGCCTTTCTTTATAATAGTTTTTGCTTGGTTGGAACCCATCCGGTAGAAGAGCATCGGAAGCTCATCCGTATTCCAGATGACGAAGTCCGCCTGTTTGCCGATCTCCGCGGAACCGACTTTTTCGCCCATTCCGATCGCGCAGGCGGCGTTGAGAGTTACAGCCGTCAATATCTCCTCCGGATACAGCCGGTAGCGGAGATAGCCGAGGTTCATTGAAAGCTGGAGGTTGAGAGAGGGACAGGAGCCGGGATTGAAATCCGTCGCGATCGCAACCGGAACGCCCGCGGTGATCATGTCCCTTGCCCTTGCGAATGGCTTGCCGAGGTAAAGCGAGGTCTGCGGAAGCAGGCACGCGACGGTCTTCGATCTCGCCATCGCTTCGATGCCGCTGTCCTTTGTGGCGATCAAGTGCTCCGCGGAAACGGCGCCGATCTCCCCCGCCAGCTCGCTGCCGCCGAGGGGATCGATCTCGTCCGCATGGATCTTCGAGGGAAGGCCCATTTTCTGCGCGGCGAGAAGAAGTTTACGGGACTGCTCCACGTTGAAGACGGAGCTTTCGGTGAAAACGTCGCAGAAATCCGCGAGCTTTTCTTCGCAAACGGTCGGCAGCACCTCGTCGATCAGGTAGTCGATATAGTCATCGGCCCTGCCCTTGAATTCGTCGGGGATCGCGTGCGCACCGAGGAAGGTGGAAACGACGTCCTGCTTCGCGCCGTCATTCAGGCGGCGGATCACGCGAAGCTGCTTGAGCTCCGCTTCCTTATTGAGGCCGTAACCGGACTTGACCTCGACCGTCGTTACGCCGAAATTGAACTCTTCATCGAGGAAGCCGAGGCTGCGGTCAAAGAGTTCATCCTCCGTCATTTTCCTGGTGTTTACAAGGGTATTGAGGATGCCGCCGCCCGCGTTTAGGATATCGAGGTAGCTTGCGCCGGCGATCTTCAGCGGAACTTCGTGCGCGCGCCAGCCGCCGAAAACGAGGTGGGTATGCGCGTCCACAAGGCCGGGCGTGACAAGCGCGCCGCCGACGTCGAGAACCTCCGCATTATCAGAGCCTTCAGGCAGTTCGCCGTTCTCAGCGATCGCCGCGATCATCCCGCGGTCATCCACGAGGACGGAAGCATTGCGGTATTCTTTTATCTCGCCCTGCGCGGCGCCGCAGCGGACAGTATTGCCCTGCGGCGTTGCGAGCAGGCCGATATTCTTGATAAGAAGCATAGTTTTTTCTTACAGCAGATAGTTTTCGATGATCTGCTTATCCGCGTCGAACTCATTCAGCTGGAGGTAATACTCGCAGGAGTCGATCAGCGCGCGCATCGGGGTGAGGCCGATGATCTCCGTGCCGGTGACGTAGACGCCCCAGCGCTTTGCTTCCGCTTTGGTGACTTCGACGACCCTGTAAAGCGGCGTGCGGGTGAAGTCGGTCATGTTGATGGATACCTGCGCGTACTTATGCGCGGGGATGCCCTTTTCCTCGTCCGCTTCGACCTCGATCAGGAAGCCATTGGACTTGACGCAGTCGAAGCCGCCGTTCTTGCGGCGGATGATCTTCGCGATGGACTTTGCGATCTCCACGTTATCGGTGGAAAGGTTGATATTGAACGCGACAAGAGGCATACGGCAGCCGACAGCGGTGCAGCCTGCGGTGGGATGGATCTGCGCGCCGCCGAAATCGGGCGTCCACATGGGATCCTTGACCTTTTCCGCCATGCCCTCGAACTGGCCCCTGCGGATATCCGCGAGGTTGACGCGGTGCGGCGCGGAAGCGGAGTCTTCATACAGGAAGATCGGGATGCCTGCTTCGTTCCACATACGCTCGCCGAGCTGCTTGGAGTATTCGACGGTCTCTTCCTTGGTGCAGTCCTTCAGCGGGATCAGCGGGCAGACGTCCAGCGCGCCCATGCGGGGATGCTCGCCGGTGTGGTGGTTCAGGTCGATGAGCTCGACAGCCTTCTTCGCGAGCGCGACGGCGGCATTCATAACGCCCTCCGGGCTGCCCATGAAGGTGATGACGCTGCGGTTATGGCTCGCGTCGCTGGAATAGTCTAGAAGCGTTACGCCCGCGGTATTGCGGACCTGATCGACACAGGCCTCGATGACCTCATGATTTCTGCCCTCGCTGATATTGGGTACGCATTCAATGATCTTTGCCATTTTTATTTCATCCTTTCAGAAACGGTTTTTTTGATAAGTTCGTCGTCCGCAAAATACGGAATTGTGATATGGGCCTTCCCTGCCCACTTCTCGTTATACTTGATGCTCGTCTCGACGGAATGCTCGTTGCGCGCCCAGTTGCGCCTTGCAACGCCGCCCATGACATCCCACATCATTGCGCTCTTGATGATCTCGTCAACGCGCTCGCTGCCATCCAGAACGAGGCCGAAGCCGCCGTTGATGGATTTGCCGATGCCGACGCCGCCGCCGTTATGCAGCGCGCAGAGGCTCATGCCGCGGGCCGCGTTGCCCGCGAAGCACTGCACTGCCATATCCGCCATCACGTTGGAGCCGTCCTTGATGTTCGCGGTCTCGCGGAACGGGGAGTCCGT
>JAEEYN010000207.1 GCA_016288175.1 Bacillota bacterium
CGTTGCGGGAGCGGGCGTCGGCGTTGCGGGAGCGGGGGTCGCGGAAACGGGCTCGGGGGAATTTTCCGGGCCTTCCGTCGGCGCGGGCGTTTCGGTTTCGCCGGGCGCGGCGGATCCCGAAGGCTCGGCGGAAGCGTCCTCACCGGGCTCCTGCGTTCTGACTTCGCCGCCGGGCTGATGCGTTTCCGGAAGAGCGGTCGCGGGCTCCGCCGAGGCGGGCGGGACCGGCTCCGCGGAAGGGATCGCGACGATGTCGCCGCTGTCGGAGCTTTGATGCGGAGCGGAGGGAGCGCAGGAGACGCTGCCCGCGAAGAACAGGATCGACATTAAAACCGCCAGAAAGCGTTTCATTTATAAATGACCTCATCTGGGAAAATCTAAAGCATTGACGCTAAAATTTATTATATCACTTTATTCGGGACGAAAGCAAGACCGGATGAAAACGAAAAAGCCCCCGCACTTTCGACGGAGGCCTTGATTCTATGCGGGAAAAGGACCTTATCTCAGGGAAAAACCTTCGATCAGGCCCATCGAGAAGCGGAGGATGAGCAGGGCGTCCGCAACATCGCAGGCGCCGCTTTCGTTGACGTCCGCAAGGGCAAGCTGCTCGCCCGAAAACTCGATCAGACCCATCGAACAGCGCAGCGCGAGCAGCGCGTCGACAACATTGACCTCGCCGTTCATATCGATATCGCCGGGGGCATATTCGGAGGAACCGGCGCAGACCATCGGAACGGACTGAACGAAATAACAATCCGGGAAATAGGATTGAGTGACGGAGCCGACGAGCGCCGCGTCGCCGTTGAAATGATAGACGCAGTCCTCGGCAAGGTAATAACCTTCGTTCGGGGCGATCATGCAGCCCTGGCTGTAGAGATGTGTGGGGTCGAAGGGCTCCTGCTCGACGAACATATCCGTTCCGAGCGTATCATCATGCCAGTACTGATAGACGAGGACGTATTCGGGGTTATCCTCGACGTAGAGGGTACAGGAGTGTTCGGGGGTTTCGCCCGCGACGGGCGCGCAAAGACCCTCGATATAGACCTCGTGGATGGCGATCTCTCCGTCCCTTTCGTCCGTTTCCGCGATGACGGGCATGGAGAAAGGCAGTACACATGCTATGAGCATCGCCGAGAGAAATAGTGCGATAAATTTTTTCATTTGGATAACTCCTTTCGGTCAGTTAAGATCAAGTATGTAATCAAGCACGCTGTCCGTGCCGGCAAGAAAATCCTCATAGGTCTGCGGCACGGTGACATCCGGCTGAAGCGGTCCGTCGGGGTAACCCGGCCAGAAATCGCCGTAGGTCCTTGAGCACTGGCAGTACAACTGCGAATTCGGAAGGGTGAATTCCGCCGCGTAATAGCCGAAGAAGAAGCGGACGGGCTGGCCGGCGGGGGAGCCGACGATCGTGACGTTTTCCATGCGCCGCTTCAGCATGGAGGGGATCGCCACCGAAGCCGAATAGGAGAGGCCGTCGATGAGCACGAAGAGCTCCGCGCCGGAATCGCGCATCGCGTTCGCGAGAGGGATGAAGCTTTCGGCAAGATCGAGGTATCCGCCGCCGTTGTGACGGAAATCCACGATGACCTTTTTGAGCTTCCCGGTCCCCGCAGCCGCGGCGAACGCCTCCGAAACGACGCTGCCGAAGTTTTCATCCACCATGCAGGTATTGAGGCGGAAGTAGAGCGCTTCGCCGCCCATGAGGAGGGTGTACCACGCGGGAACGCTGCGATCGCTGCGCATCAGGCGGTAATCGGCGGGGATAAAATCGCCGTTGACGCTGTAAAAGGTGCAATCTTTGCTCAAATCGATTTCGTGCTGCGAAGTCAGCGTGCGCGAAAGCTCGTTCCCCGAGGCGTCCGTGAACGTGAATTCGGCGGAGGTCTCTTCGCCCATCACGCCGATCTGACGCAGCGAGACGCAGTTATCGATGTATTTGGAAATGATCTCGATCACGTGATTGTCATCGGTCTCGCGGGGAAAATACGGAGCCAGCCTTTCGATGATCTCCGCAAGCGGAACGCCGTTGATCGCCTTGAGCCTCGCCCCGAGCAGGTCCTCGCTGCCCTTCGGCGCGAAGAACACGACGGCTTCGTAGGTCCCGCCGATCTCGATCGGATCGAAGCGGATCGGCAGCGGATCTTCATAGGACCCGAGGCTGCAGCCCGCGTGGATGTCGTTGAGGGGCGCCAGGATCCTTTTCAGCCCGAAAACGATCTCGCCGTCGCTCAGCTCCGGGATCGAGAGGATGAGCTCGTTGATCCCCCGGATGAAGTCCTCCTTCAGCGCGGGATCGAAGAAATTCTCCGAAGAGGTGGTCGAATAGCGCGTCACGAGGTCGTTATAGGTCCTTGTTGTGGTCAGCCTGTCGGAAAGCTTCGGATGCCCGTTATAGGGATCGAGGCAAAGGTTCGCGAAATAGACGATGTCCTCCTCCCATTTGAGGTCGCGCTCATCGGTCATGATATAGGTGTAATCCGCGCGGCTGTCGGTATACGGCGCGGCCACGGCGGACCCGGCGGTCGGCGTGACAGGGTCCGGCGCTTGAGAAGGCAGCTGCGCCGCGGCGGTCTGCGCCGGTTCGGTCGGAACCGGCTGTTCGGCGGGCGCGGGCGTGCATGCCGTGAACAGCATAATAAGCGCCAGTACGGTCAAGATCGGCTTTTTCATTCGCTCTCCTCCTCCGCGCGTCCGGCGCGGTTCCGAATTACAACGCAATATTATATCACTCAATAAGCGGGCGGACAATACCGCGCCGAAGAAAAGCGGACCCGCCTGCCGGTCTTGCGCCGCGGCGAAAAACGGGGTATACTTATGGAAGCGGACGGCCGCGAAACGCTTTGGCGGGCGATCTGCGCGGAGAGAACTGCGAAAAACATTGCCGCAGCCGCGGCGGGGAGGGAATATGAGCTTTTACGGATATGAAACCGCACCGGAGAACATCCGCGCGCTCTATCGAAAACTTCTGAAGGCGTGGTCGGTCGAAACCTGCGCGCCGCGCTATCGCCCCGAGTGGTCGTCAGAGAACCCGACGCTCGGACAGTGCTCGATCACGAGCTTCCTCGTTCAGGACCTTCTCGGCGGGGAGGTATACGGCATCCTGCTGCCGGACGGCGCATACCACTGCTTCAACGAGGTCGACGGCTTCCGCTTCGACCTCACGAGCGAACAGTTCGGCGATGAACAGCTCGATTACGGCAGCTGCGTTAAGCAGAGCCGCGAGGAGCATTTCAAAAACGGGGATAAATACGGCCGGTATCTGCTGCTGAAGGCGAATTTTGAAGCTGCGGAAAAAACGGAAAACTGAAAAAAGATACTGTGCAAAGGAAAAACCGTTCGTTCGGATGCGCCGAATAAACGGTTTTTGTTTTTTTGTTTCGCTTTAAGAGTGATTTAAGCCCGGTCGGTATAATAAGGGCAACAAGACAAAAGAACGGAGGCGATCGATATGAAAAAACTTCTTTGCATCATTCTCGCGGCGGCGCTTGTCTGCACGCTCTTCGCGGCCTGCGGAAAGAACAACGCGAATGAAAACACCGATGCGGACGCATCCGAAACGGCCGAACCCATCGGCGAGCTCCATACCGGCACGGACGGCCCCGGAGGACCCGGCGGAAATCCCCCGGACGGCACGCCCCCTCCCGGCGGACCCGGAGGCCCGGGCGGGCAGGGCGGAAATCCTCCCGGCGGTCCCGGAGGCCCGGGCGGAAACGCGAATGTCGATTATTCAGGCGCGGTCGAGATAACCTCGGCGGATTCCCAAAGCGGGATGACCTATGCGAGCACAACGGCGGATCAAAGCGCACTGCTCATTTCGACTTCGGATGAAGTCATGGTCGCGGACCCGACCGTTACGAAAACGGGTTCGAGCGACGGCGGCGACAGCTGCAGCTTCTACGGTCTCAACGCGGCGGTGCTCGTTAAGGACGGCTCGAAAACGACGATCACCGGCGGCAGCGTGACATCCGATGCGAACGGCGCCAACGGCGTCTTCTGCTACGGCGGCAACGGCGGCACGAACGGCGCCGCGGGCGACGGCACGACGGTCATCATCCGCGATACGGTCATCAGAACTTCGGGCGACGGCTCCGGCGGCATCATGACCACCGGCGGCGGCATCACCTACGCTTATGATCTTTCCGTCACGACGGGCGGGCGGTCCTCCGCGGCGATCCGCTCCGACAGGGGCGGCGGGCAGGTCTATATTGACGGCGGCAGCTACGTGACGAACGGCCTCGGCTCCCCGGTCATCTATTCCACGGCGGAGATCCACGCTGCCAATGCGACGCTCGTTTCCAACCTTTCGGAGGGCGTCTGCATCGAGGGACTGAACTCCGTTGAGCTCACGGACTGCGACCTTACCGCGAACAACACCGCGACCAACGGCAACGCGACCTTCCTCGACAGCATCATGATCTATCAGTCGATGTCCGGCGACGCGGCGAGCGGGACCTCGTCCTTCACGATGACGGGCGGCAGGCTGACGAGCAAAAGCGGACATATCTTCCACGTTACCAACACTTCGGCGATCATCAGCCTGAACGGTGTGACGCTCGTGAACGAGGACAGCGAGAACATCCTTCTCTCCGTCTGCGACGACGGCTGGAACGGCGGAAGCAACACCGCGACGCTGAACGCGAAAGCGCAGCGCCTGACCGGAGCGATCCTCGTCGGAGACAATTCGGCCCTGACGCTCAACCTTTCGGAAGGTTCATCCTTCGAAGGGAGGATCGACGGAAACATCACGAACGCGAAGGGCGCGATCGTTTCGACAGGGGTCGGCACGGTTTCCGTAACGCTCGGCGCGGACTGCACCTGGACGCTCACAGGCGACAGCTACATCGCGGAATTCAACGGAAACGCCGCGAACATCATATCAAACGGCTATACGCTCTATGTCAACGGCATCGCGCTGAGCGGCACGAACTGACAGCAAGAACCGCAGGATCTTCATGGTTTTGTTCCTTCCTTAATACCTCTTTCGGGATCCGGCTGCATCTTTATCCCACGCAGCCGGATTTTTTCGCGCCGCCGAAGTTGATTTGCGCCGCTTCCTGTGCTAAACTTGAACCGAAAAGAAGCGGGATAAAGGAGGAAATATGGCGCGAAAAAGGACCGCGACGGAAGGCATGAGCCGCTTTGAAAGCAAAAGCGCCGGCGTTTGGCTGCTGGCGGCGGGCGTATTCGGCATACTGCTGCTCGGGCATCTTGTCGCGAGCTATGAAAATCTTCTCCGGCCGCGGCTGGCGGAGCTTATCGAAAGCAGGATCATAACGAACGACAGGGACGGCCCGACCTTCCTTTGGTATTTCACGAATCAGTCGAATTTCATAGCGGATCTTTATCTGATCCTTTTCGCGGCCGGATCGTTCGGAAATTCCAAGCTCAGGAGCCTGACGCGGAACGCGCTCGTCCGTGCCGCCGTCACTGTTCCGATCATTGCGACGGGCCTTGTTTACTGCACGATGCTCCTGCCGTTCGCGAGGGCTCCGTTCCCGTTCGAGCGCGGGATCTGGTTTTCCAATTTCGTGAATATCTGGTCGCATATGCTGCTGCCCCTGCTTTTCGCGGTGCTCTGGTTCGTTCCGATGACGGCCGAACGCCTTAAACCCGTTAAAACGGCGCTGACGGCGATGATCTATCCGCTCTGCTATCTCGCCGTTTCGGCGGTTCGCGGCGCGGTCGACGGCTTCTATCCCTATCCGTTCCTGAACAGCCGCAAGCTTTGGGAGGTCTTCTTCGGCGAAAAACCGTATTCCGCCGCTATCGCGGTGCCGCTCTTCGTCTGCGGACTGCTTGTTCTGACGGCGCTGTTCTTCGGGATCGGCTGCGCGCTTGCGGCGATACGCGTTAGACGCCTCCTTAAAGCCGAAAAGGACTGACCCGGCGCGCTGCTGCCGGAAGAAATAACGAATGCCGCCTGCGAAAAGGCGGCATTTTTCTGTTTTCCGGGACCGGGCTTTCGGCCGTAAATCCCCGTCCGGGATGTCACCGTTCGCCCGCAAGCGGTTTTTCGTAAAAAAGGTTCATCGTGCCGTGCACGGCGGAGGAGGGGCGGGGGATCGCGGTATAGCCCATCCGCTCATACAGCCGGATCGCCGCTTTGAGGTTCGTATGCGTTTCGATATAGATCCGCCTGTAGCCGAGCGCGGAGGCTTTTTCCTCGATCAGCTTCATCAACGCGTACCCGAAGCCCCTGCCCTTCGCGCTGTCCGCAAGATAGAGCTTCTGCAGCTCGCATACGCCTTCGGAATGCTCCGCAAGCCCGCCTCCGCCGAGGACTTTGCTGCCGTCGAGAAGAACGAAATACGCCCTGCCGGGGCGGGAATAGAATTCCGAAAGGCTGTCCAGGGAGGCGTCGAAATAAGCCGTGCCGGGGATGTCGAGCGCGTTCGCCTTAAGGTTTTCGCGGATGATCTTCGCGATCGCCGCATCGTGTTCTTTTTTAAGATACCCGAATTCCATATTCCCGGTTTCGCTGCTGTAAGACGGCGTTTTATACGCCGAGCAGGGGCGTGATCCAGCCCATTAGGAAGCCCAGCAGCGCGCCGAGACACAGAATCGCGTTCAGCTCCCTTTTCATAAGGCCGAAGAGCAGTTTTTCGAGCTCCCCGATCTCCAGCGCGTTGATCTTATCCTCGACGATCTTTTGAATATTGACGCCTTCGAGGATGCGCCCCGTATTGTTTTCGATCGCGGAAACATAGAGGCCGACGCCCTTTTCGATCCAGCCGGGGATCTTTTCGTCGTATTTCGCGATCACTTCGCCGACCTGCATGCCGAGCAGCTGATCGGATTCCTTATCCACAAGGTTTTTGACAACGGAATCGGCGTATTTGGCGACGGATCTGTTCACGATGCCGCCGATAACGCCGTAGAATCTTTCGGCGATCCCGGTGCGGAAGCGGCCGGTTTTGCCGTCGGCAATGGCTTTTTGCCTGACGCCTTCGGAGATCGCCTCGCCGAAATCGATCGCGCAGAGTCTGCCGCAGATCACTTCCGAAAGCTTTTCGCGGGCGGAGGCGATCGAGTGATCGGCCTTTTCCTCCGGAACGGCGGAGAGGAGCAGGTCCTTCACCGTCGATTCGTTCCCGCGGTTCTCCTCAACGAGGCCCGTGAGCGCGCCGCGGACCTTTGCGACGGTCTCTTCGGAGGTCAGGACCTGCCTGAGCGTGGCTTCGTTCAGAAGGTCGGAGCTGATGACCTCGCCGATGGACTGCGCGATCCGCCCCTGTTCCTTCGGGATCAGTCCCGGCGTCAGCGGAATCCGCCGTTTGCCGATATAACGGGCCTTATGCGGATGGAACAGCATCTTTATTGCGATATAATTCGTCAAATAGCCTATTACCGCGCCGACAGCGGGGGCGATCAGCATCTCCCATTTCATCTTTCGTTCTCCTGCATCGTTGAAGATCGGGCCGTTCCGCGGCCCGCGCGGTGCGCTCTTTCGCGCTTTTAAAGCATTCCGGCATGCTCCGCGAGCGGGAGCACGCCCGAAGTCAATACCTGTTATGCACCTTTTCGGCAAAGCACATGATATCCTTGAAATCGATCGCAGTGCCGTCGTCGAGAACGGCTTTGCCGCTCATCCTGCCGAATACCTGATGCTGATCCGAAACGAGGACCTTGAAATCGAGCTTCGCGGCGCGGTCGAGCACGGGCACGAAGGTCGTTTCGAACCGCCCGTCGGAGGAGGAAAACCGCCACGGCTCCATGTATCCGCTTTCGGGGATATGGAAGGTCACGTCGTCCAGCTTATGCGCCTTCCCGTTATAGAAGATAATGTTCTCGCTCGCCGCTTTCGTGTTGCCGAAGCCGTAACCGATGTTGAAACCGAAGGTATTCCCGCCGAGGTCCGCGTTGCCGGAGCCCCAGAACCAGGTATTGTCGTAGGTCCAGACGCCGCGGCCCCAGTCGAGCGTTCCGAAATCGGTTTTCGGGTCGAACTCATACCGCACGCCGTCGAACTCCATATAGCCGGACGCGCGCATGCAGTTGATCTTTTGATTATAGTAAAACGCGCGCTTCTTATCCCAGGGCGTGGCGATGACCATGGAATCCATCTCCGGCTGAGCGAGCACGATATCGCATTCGAAGGGCTTCTTTTCGAAGAACCGCTCGAAACGGCAGGTGATATGCCTTTTTCCGTCCTCAACGGCAAACTTCATTTGCAGACGCTTGTCCGAATACTCCGTCACGCCTGCGGCGGAGCTCGGCGGAAGCTTCAGCTTCCCGAGGGGGAAGGCGTTCAGCACGGTCTCGGTATGCTCCCACGGCTTGCCGTCAAAGCAAAGCAGGGAAACGGACTGCAGGCCGATATAGCCGTCGTCCGAGACCGTGAAGGCGCCGGCGAATTTATCGCCGAGCACAAGGTAATAATCCCATTCCTTGATCCGCCATTTCGGCGCCTTGATGCTTCGCCGGTCGTACTGCTGAACGAGCGAACGGGACCAGCCGGGCTCCCGCAGTTCGCCCCGAGCGTCAAGCAGCGGCTGAACTTTCGTAACTTCATGATTCCTGCCCACAGCGCAACCTCCCTTAATGATCCGCAAGCCGGTATCGGCTGCATCCAGTTTACCATAACGGCCCCGTCAGTTCAACAAAAAAACGCATATCCCGCCCGGATCCGGCGGGAAAAGCGCGGAAAACCCGAATAAAGCGCTTGCAAAAAGCTGACGGATGTAATACAATACACTTTTGGAGTTTATAATCTCAGAAGGTGCAGCTATGAATCTTTTGCTTTCGACCGGCGTCGCGCTGTTTGCGGGTCTGATGATGACGCGTCTTTTCAAGCTCATGCATCTGAACCTGCCGGACGTGACGGCGTTCTTGCTTGCGGGCATCATTGTCGGCCCGTTCGCCCTCGGCAGCCTCGGCATCGGCGGCCTCGGCTTCGCTTCGATGGACCAGATCGGCAAGGTTAATTTCCTTTCCAACGTCGCTCTCGGCTTCATCGCCTTCGATATCGGCAACGAGTTCCGCCTCGCGCAGCTCAAGCACACCGGCAAGACCGCGACGATCATCGGCATCGTGCAGTCCTGCGCTGCGACGCTGCTCGTGGACGCCGCTTTGATCGGCCTGCATTTCGTCCTCGGGCCGGAAGTTCTTCCGCTGCCCGTCGCAATCACCCTCGGCGCGATCGCTTCCGCGACAGCTCCCGCCGCAACGCTGATGGTCGTCCGTCAGTATAAGGCCAAGGGTCCCCTCACGGACCTGCTGCTGCCCATCGTCGCGCTCGACGACGCGGTGGGTCTCGTGCTGTTCGCCGTATCCTTCGGCGTTGCGCAGGCGGTCGACGGCGGCAGCGTCAGCCTTGTTTCGGTGCTCGTGAATCCCATGATCGAGATCGTATGCTCGCTGCTGCTCGGCGCGGCGATGGGCGGGATCCTCACGCTGCTCGAAAAACTTTTCTATTCCAACAAAAACCGTCTGTCGATGACGATCGCGTTCGTGATCACGACGATCGCGCTCTCCAAACTCGAGATCCCGCTCGGCGGAGAGGTGAAGATCGGCTTCTCGTCGCTGCTCGTCTGCATGATGCTCGGCACGATGTTCTGCAACCTCAGCGAATATTCCGCGGATATCATGCACCGGTCCGAGCAATGGACGGCGCCGCTGTACACTGTGTTTTTCGTGCTTTCCGGCGCACAGCTTGAGCTTTCCGTTTTCAAGGACCCCGCCGTTATCCTCATCGGCGTCGTGTTCATCCTCGTGCGCTGCGTCGGCAAATACTTAGGCGCGTATGTTCCGAGCCGCATGATGAAGCTCGATCCGAAGGTGCGCAACCATCTCGGCATCACTTTGTTCCCGCAGGCGGGCGTCGCGCTCGGCATGGTCGTCAGCGCGCAGGCGCTCGGCGAAGCCCACGGCTCCGTGATCCGCAATATCATCCTTTTCGCTGTGCTCGTATATGAGCTCGTCGGTCCCCTCCTCACCAAACAGTCCCTGCAGAAGGCGGGCGAGATCGCTCCCGCAAAAAGCGCTGCGGAGAACCGCGCAAGGTTCAGGAAGAAGGGGAAGGCGTAAGCGCTCCGACGCCGCAGCAGTAATGGCTCAAATAAAAACGGCCGCGGGATATCCTGCGGCTGTTTTTTTTCAGGCGGCTCACACTTTGAATCTTTCGATGACCGTGTCGACCACGTATATCGGTTTTAACTCTTTCAGCTTACCGAAATGCGGCGCCGCGGCATGCGCGGCAAGGGCTTCTTCATCCCTCCATTTTTCAACGAGCAGGACCTCGCCGTCCCCTTCGACGGGAATGAAATAATCATAGCCGATGTTTCCGTCCTCCGCGCGGGAGGCGGCGCCGATACCCTCCGCGGCGATCCTTTCGAGGAAAGCTCCTCGCATCCCCGGCCTGCATTTATAGGTCACGTTCAATACTATCATACTGTCCTCCCGCCGGGTATTTTCGCCCGGCAGGAAGATTATACCACAGCGGCGGGGGTTCTTTAAGGACTGTTTTGGGATTTTTATTGATTTTTCGCCCGATATCGATTAAAATCAGGCGGGAAAACCTGAGTTTCGGGAGGGAGCATGAACGATTTTCAAATTGAGTATCTTCCAAAGGAAAAATGGAAGGGCACGCCGGTGATGCTCGTTACGCGCAGCAACAGCTACTATGATTTCGAGATCGAGCCGCTGAACAGCGAAGGCTGCACCGTTTCCATAAAAAGAAAAAAGGCGGAGCGGGAGATCGTGCACACGCCGGAGGAATACGGCTTCCCGGACAGGCTGTATCAGCCTTATTGGGAGGACGCGGAGGCCTACGGGATCGTTGGCGGCGACGGGAGTCTGCTCGCCTGCATCGAAGTCTGCCCGGAGGATTGGTCGAACCGGATGATCGTGACGGAGCTTTGGGTCTCGGAACAGCTGCGCGGAAGGGGCTTCGGCCACCTGCTTATGGAAAAAGCGAAAGAGATCGCCCGCGGGCAGGGAAGGCGTGCGCTTTTCCTTGAAACCCAGTCCTGCAACACGAACGCCATCGGATTTTATCTCCACGAGGGCTTTGAGATGATCGGCTTCGACACCTGCTGCTATACGAACGACGATATCGGCCGCAGGGAAGTGCGGATCAATCTGGGCTTCTTTTTCCACAGGGAACCGAGGAGGGACTGAACCCGCCGCGTTGGTTCCTTTTGCTTGAAACAGACGAAAGTCCTGCTATAATCTTCTGGTAAAACGGGGGGAAGAAAGAAATGCCGACTGCGGACCGAAAGAAAAAGTATTTTGATTTTGCGCTGCTTGCGCCGGTCATCGCGCTTGCGTGGCCGACGATGCTCGAACAGCTTATGCAGACCGCCGTGCAGTACATCGACACGGCGATGGTCGGTGCGCTCGGTACCGCCGCAACGGCGGCGGTCGGCTCCACAACAACGGTGAACTGGCTCATCGGAAGCACGATCGCCGCGTTCGGAGTGGGCTTCCTTTCGTTCATATCTCAGGCGAGAGGCGCGGGAGAGCATGATAAAGCGCGCAAAGCTTCCGCCCAGAGCGTGCTCGCTGTGCTCGTTGTGGGCCTTCTGTTCACGGCGATAACGCTTTCGCTGAGCGGCTTCGTGCCCGCGTGGATGCAGGTCGATCCCGCCGTCCGCCCGCTTGCA
>JAEEYN010000208.1 GCA_016288175.1 Bacillota bacterium
CTGCCCGGAGGATCGCGGGATCGAAGGCCGCGAAGCGGGCGAAAGCGCACCGGAGGAGCCGGAAGCGCAGGAAGAAAGCGGAGAAGCGCCGGAGGAGCTCATCGGCGAAGCGGTCGAAAACGCCGCCGAAGCCGTTGCCGAAAAGGTTGAGGAGCTTGCAGAAGAGGCGGGCGATGCGTTTGAGGAGCTTGCGGAGGATCCCGCAGGCGAAGCGCACGCTTTCGAACAGCCCGCGGTCGACCTGCCGGATGATTATCCCGACGCGTCGTCGCTGATGCGCAGCATCTATTCCATCGAGGGCAGGGACCTGCCGGATGAGGACGGCGAGACCTACGACATCGGCGAAGGCACGCCCCTGACGGCGGAGAGCGACGAGGGCTTCGAGATGCCCGTCGATCCGGATTTCGAAAACCTGCTCGGCGATATCCTCGACGATAAGAAATAAACTCATTAGAACGCCTGCCCCCGCGTCAAAACGGGGGCAGTTTTCTTTTCAATTATATATTTCCGCCATTTGCTCATTTTTGCTTGACAAGGTGCGTAATCTGTGGTATTCTACAATTCGCCGCATTAAAGCGGCGCCAAAAACGTCGCGGGGTGGAGCAGCCGGTAGCTCGTCGGGCTCATAATCCGAAGGTTGGAGGTTCGAGTCCTCCCCCCGCAACCAATGGCGGCTTAGCTCAGCTGGCTAGAGCATTCGGTTCATACCCGGAGTGTCATCTGTTCGAATCAGATAGCCGCTACCATGAAAAAAGCACTGCGATCGCAGTGCTTTTTTCATCTAAATCCGCCCTTGCGGCCGGGTGAAATCACTTCGTGATCAAATCTGCTTCGCAGGCGAGATCCGCCCGCGCGCGGGAGGGGCGGATTCCACTGCTTTGTATAGATTCCGGTTTCCCAAAAACCATTGCACTCTAACACCGATTTTGATATGATGTTCACGGGAGGTGAGACGGCAATGCCCAAATCCGAAGGTTCCTGGAGCGGGATGCGGAAATACCTTGAACAGGAAATGACCGCGCCGGCGTGGAAGGGAAGGATACGCTGGAACTGCTCGACCGCAGTCGGTATGGACGGCTGCCGTTTCTTCGAGCTGTACATCGACGGCAAATGCTTCAAGCGCTTTGCGTGGGAAACCGTGAATTCCCATTTCATCGAAAGGGGCCTTGCCGAAAAACCCTCGCCGATGACCTCCGGCGACTATTGGAAGGATTTTTGGCGTCTGATGGAGGACTATCCGCCGGAAAAGCGGACGGAATACACCGACGCCGAGTTCTGCGATGCACTTGAGGAATATAGGAACAGCGGGATACGAAAGAGCATCCATTCGGAGAATCCGCTGACCGTCATGTTCGCTCTCTTTGACCGCAGGGTCGGGAAAAGAACGCTTGAAAAGCTCGGAAGCGAGCTCGAAAACCGCCCGGAATGGCTGCGGGAGCTGTACCGGATACGAACTGCCCGATAATACCGCGCGGCATCGAATTTTATTTGCAAATAAACAAAAAACGGCGTGCTTAGCACACCGCTTTTTTATTCTTCCGGCAAGTCGGCCGTTTTTCGTTATTCGCCGCTCTTCTGCCGCTCCGCGAGCACATCCTGCCATTGATCGAGCAGAGCGTAGAGGGGCAGGTATTTGTCCTTTATCATGCCGATGTTCGCGCCGAGCTCCATCACGAGCTCCGGTTCGTCGTTGAAGCGCTTCCATTCGGGCAGGCCTTCGCCGTTCGGATCGCCGTTTTTAATGAAATTGATCCAGTAGGCGACCATGATATCCGAAAGGGCAAAATCGCTTTCGTCATAGAGCTTCGTGTCCCGCGGCAGATTGCCGTAGGCATAGGGGATCTCGCCGGAATGGATCGAGCCGAGGCTGCCGTTATCCTTCGTGAAGAAGTATTCATAGGTGGGGCGGCCCTCCGCGGCGAGCAGGCGGGACCAGTTATAATGGCTGTAATCGAACCATGCGGCCGAGATGAGCTCGTTATAGGAGCCCTTCGCGTCGCCGCCTTTGTCGATGATCGGGTAGGAATAGCCCTTCGCGCGTTCGGCGGGCGGGAACAGCTGCGCCGCTTCGCGGGCGAGATCGCCGTAAACGAGGGCGAGCTCCTCCTCGTAGTTTTCGGAGGTGACCTTCCTTCCGGCAACGAAAACATCCGCTTCGTGAACGTTGAACCCGCTGAGAAGCGCCTGCTCGTTGTTTTCGCCCTTCTGATAGGTCAGATACGGCTGTTCGGTGATGGCGTAACCGTCGACAGTCATGGAATTGTTGATAAACTGCGTGCCGACGAGCTCCTCCGCGTCGATATTGCGAAGGTCGTCGATGCTTTTCGCGCCGAATTCTTCGCGGATCTTTTTGCCCATCTCGGCGGCGTCGTCCATCGTTCGGAAGGTATGGTAGGGCACCTTTGCCGTGATGCCGCTCGATTCCGCGATCGCGTAGCGGAACAGCCCTTTTGCGAGGGGCGAAACGCAGAGCGCGTTGACGCAGCTCGCGCCGGCGGATTCACCGGCGATCGTGACCTTTTCGGGGTCGCCGCCGAAAGCGGAGATATTGTCGCGGATCCATTCGAGGGCGCGGATCTGGTCGAGAAGGCCGTAATTGCCCGTCGTGCCGTTCGGGGATTCCGCCGCGAGCTCGGGATCGGCAAAGAAGCCGAATACGCCGAGACGGTAGCCGATGCTGATGAAAATGACGCCGTTCTTCGCGAAGGTCTCGCCGCAGTGGTCCTTATAATATGAATGTCCGCTCGTGAGCGAGCCGCCGTGGATATAAACGACCACAGGCGCGCCGCTGATATCGCCGGCGGGCTTCCAGATATTCAGATAAAGCGAATCCTCGCTCATC
The DNA here is from genome assembly GCA_016288175.1 of Bacillota bacterium. Classification (GTDB taxonomy): domain Bacteria; phylum Bacillota; class Clostridia; order Christensenellales; family CAG-138; genus PeH17. The sequence goes on from JAEEYN010000208.1 coordinate 2,843, forward strand.
GCCTCGACCCAGTTATCCTCCGTCGTGACTCGGAAATCCTTATAAACGACGATGTGCGAAAGCGAATCGACAACAAGACTGCCGCGCTGCTGCATCGAGATCGGCGCGAAGCTGTCGCAGGCGCGGACGCCCTCCCAATGCTCCGGCTTCTGCGGCTCCTTCCAGCGCAGATCGCCGACGGGCGGCTTCGCGAAGGGGATGCCGGCATAGACCTCAACGCTCTTGTCGGCGTTGTAAAGGCCGGTGAGCTGACCCTCCTCAACGGTGCGGACGGGGGTGACCTCGGGGTTTTCGGCGCTCACGGCGGGGGGAGTGCGCTGCGGCGGCGCCGTATATTTCAGCACGGCGGCGAGAGCGACGATGAACATCGCCCAGCAGAAGATCCGCAGAAGAACGCTTTTGTCGCTGAGAAAGAGGCCGTGCAGCAGGAAGAATCCGATAAATGCAAGAAGCGCGGCGCCCCAGCCCCAGAGCGTGTTGCGGCCGAGCTCGAGAAGAGTGAAGAAGAGGAGCGCTGTGATTATAAGAAAAACGATGAAAGCTTTATGAAAATGCATTACGGCTCTCCTTTCGGCGGGTAATTATCTTTAAAAATCATTCGACGGAAATAACTTCGTAATCCTCCGCTTCGACGGCCTTTATGAGCGCTTCGTCGGGAACATCGCCGCCGAGAATGATTTCGGCGATCCCCATTTCGAAGCTCGCTTCGGCGCCGATGACGCCGGGAATCGCTTCGAGCGCCGCTTTGACGGTCCGTTCGCAGTGGCCGCACATCATGCCTTCGATGTGCAGTATGCGCTTTGCTGTTTCCCGCTCGGCCTCGCAGGCGCAGCTCACGGCGGCTTCCGGCGTTCGGAGGGCGGGGATATCGATATCGACCGGCGCGCGCCTTTTATCGCGGCGCGGGTCGCGGATGTTCTTGAGGTTCAGCCGCAGCGCGTTCGTGACGACGCAGAAGCTCGAAAGGCTCATCGCCGCCGCGCCGAACATCGGGTCGAGCGTCCAGCCGAAGATCGGGGTGAACAGGCCGGCGGCGAGGGGGATGCCGATGATGTTATAGATGAATGCCCAGAACAGGTTCTCGTGGATGTTGCGCAGGACCGCACGGCTGAGGCGCACAGCGGCGGAAACATCCGAAAGGCGGCTCTTGACGAGAACGACGTCCGCCGCGTCGATCGCGACGTCCGTACCCGCGCCGATCGCGACGCCGATATCCGCCCTTGTGAGGGCCGGCGCGTCGTTGATGCCGTCGCCGACCATCGCCGTTTTCCCGCGCTCCGCAAGGCTGCGGATGATCTGCTCCTTGCCCTCCGGAAGCACGCCGGCGACGACGTTGTCAACGCCCGCCTGCTTTCCGATCGCGGCGGCGGTGCCCTCGTTATCGCCCGTCAGCATCACAACGCGGACGCCCATGTTCTCAAGCTCGAGGATCGCATCCGGGCTGTCGTCTTTTATGGTATCCGCAACGGCGATGATGCCGAGGGGCTGCCCGTCCTTCGCGAAGAGCAGCGGCGTTTTTCCGCCGGAAGCAAGGGCTTGCGCCGCTTCCGAAAGCTCCTTCGGAAGAGCGAGCATCGAGCCGATGAAGGCGAGGCTGCCGCCTGCGAGAGCGCTGCCTTCGAGCTTTCCCGTGAGGCCGTTGCCTGGCACGGCGGCGAAATCCGAAACGCCGACAGCGCCGAAGCGGTCCCCGCAGCGGGCGATGACGGCCTTCGCGAGGGGGTGTTCGCTCTTCGTTTCGAGGGCGAAGGCGCAGCGGAGGAGCTCCTCCTTCGAAACGCCGTTCGCGGGGATGATATCGGTAACGCTCGGCTCGCCCTTCGTGATCGTGCCGGTCTTGTCGAGGGCGACGATCTGCGTTTTTCCCGCTTCCTCAAGGGAAACCGCGGTTTTGAAAAGGATGCCGTTCTTCGCGCCGATGCCGCTTCCGACCATGATCGCGACGGGCGTCGCAAGGCCGAGAGCGCAGGGGCAGCTTATGACGAGAACGGAGATCGCGCGGGCGAGGGCATAGCCGGCGCCCTTGCCGACAGCGAGCCAGATGATAAACGTGACGAGCGCGATGCCGATGACCGTCGGAACGAAGATGCCGGAAACCTTATCGGCCGTTTTAGCGATCGGAGCCTTTGTCGCCGCGGCGTCGCTGACCATTTTTATGATCTGCGAGATCGTCGTATCCTCGCCGACGCGGGTCGCTTCGCATTTGAGATAGCCCGATTGATTGACCGTCGCTGCCGAAACGCCGTCGCCCGGCGCTTTGTCGACGGGGATGCTTTCGCCCGTCAGCGCGGATTCGTTAACGGCGCTGCCGCCTTCGATGACTGTACCGTCGACGGGGATGCTTTCGCCCGGACGGACGGCGAAGATATCGCCGCGCTTGACCTCGGCGACGGGGACCGTGCGCTCGACGCCGTTTTCAACGAGCACGGCGGTCTTCGGCGCAAGCTTCATAAGGCTCTTCAGCGCATCCGTCGTTTTTCCTTTGGAACGCGCTTCGAGCATTTTCCCGACGGTGATGAGGGTCAGTATCATCGCGGCGGATTCGAAATAGAATTCGTGCATATAGCCCATCACGGCTTCCGCATTGCCGTCGGCCTGGGCGCGGGTCATCGCGAAAAGGACATAGCAGCTCCAAAGGAACGAAGCCGCCGAACCCATCGAAACGAGGGTATCCATATTCGGCGAGCGGTGAAGGACGGCTTTGAAGCCGCTGATGAAGAACCGCTGGTTGATGACCATCACGGCAGCAGCGAGCAGCAGCTGCGCGATTCCCATCGCGACATGGTTGTTTTCGAAAAACGCGGGCAGGGGCCAGTTCCACATCATGTGCCCCATCGAGATATACATCAGGACCAGCAGGAACGCGGCGGAAGCGATCAGACGCTTCAAAAGGGCGGGCGTTTCGCGGTCGGCAAGGGCGTCTTCATTCGGCGAAGCGGAAGCGCGTGCTGCTCCTTTTTCGGAGGCGCCATAGCCCGCGGCCTTAACGGCGGCGATGACCGCTTCCGAAGAAGCGCTGCCGTCGACGGCCATTGAATTTGTGAGGAGGCTGACGCTGACGGATGAAACGCCGGGGACCTTGGCGACCGCCTTTTCGACCCTTGCGCTGCATGCCGCGCAGCTCATGCCCGTTACATTGAACTGTTTCATATGTGTTTTCTCATTTTGCGCCCGGAAAAACCGAAAGAGCGCGCCGGCAGCGGAAACGGGGAGCTTTCACAGCCCGTTTCGGAGCTTTCGCCGTGTTCGCACTCTTTCATTTGATCCGGCGAAAACCGTCGGGATTATGTTTTATCCGTTCGGGAGGGTTTATTCCTCCACCCGGGTGATATTCGCGCCGAGGCCGCGGAGCTTTTCCGTAAGCTTCTCATAGCCCCTGTCGATATAGTGGATGTTGCGGACGATGCTCGTGCCCTCCGCCATCAGCGCGGCAACGATCATCGCGGCGCCCGCGCGCAGGTCGGTCGCAGTGATCTCCGCGCCGTAGAGCTTCTCGACGCCCGCAACGAGGGCGGTGCGTCCGTTGAGGGTGATCCTCGCGCCCATCCTGTTCAGCTCGCGGACATGGTTGAAGCGGTCCTCGAAAAGGTTCTCCGTAACGAAGCTGTTGCCGTACGCGACGGCGAGAAGCGAGGTCATCGGCTGCTGGAGGTCGGTCGGGAAGCCGGGATAGGGCAGGGTGCGGATATTGACGGCGCGGGGACGCTCCTTCGCGCGGACATGCATGAAGAATTCGGTGCCGCTGTCGCCTTCGATGACCTCAACGCCGCATTCCATAAGCTTTGCGGAGATGGCCTCGAGGTGGGCGGGGATGATGTTCTTGATGATCACGTCGCCCTTCGTCGCGGCGGCGGCGACCATATAGGTCCCTGCCTCGATCTGGTCGGGGATGATCGCGTAAGTGCAGCCGTGGAGGTCCCTCCTTCCCGTGATGCGGATAACGTCGGTACCCGCGCCGCGGATGCTCGCGCCCATCGCGTTCAGGAAGTTCGCGACGTCGACGACGTGCGGCTCCCTTGCGGCGTTGTTGATGGTCGTCCTGCCGTTCGCGCGGCAGGCGGCAAGCATGATGTTGATCGTTGCGCCGACACTCGCCATATCGAGGTAGATATCCGCTCCGCGCAGCTCGCCGGCGACAGCCGTGATGATGCCGCCGCGGTCAAGAACGTTCGCGCCGAGGGAACGCATGCCGTTGATATGGTAGTCGATGGGCCTCTGACCGATCGCGCAGCCGCCGGGCTGGGCGATCTCCGCGTGGCCGTAGCGGCCGAGGAGCGCGCCGAGCATATAATACGATGCGCGCAGCTTGGACGCCATCTCGTTGGAAACGCGGTATTCGGTTATGCTCCGCGGGTCGATGACCGCGACGGAGGGGCAGGGCTGCTCGATCGTCGCGCCCATCGCCGAAAGGATCTCGATGATGCGGTGAACATCCTCGATATCGGGAAGGTTCTCGATCCTGCAGGGCTCACCCGCAAGGACCGCCGCACAGACGATGGGGAGGGCGGCGTTCTTCGAGCCGCTGACGGCGATCGTTCCGTAAAGAGGCGTTCCGCCGGTGATTTTGAAATATGACATAGGGTTCTCCGTTAAAGAGTTTTGCTTTTTTATTGAAAACCGCGGGGCGGCGGTCAGCCGCCGGAAGCGGAAAGATAAACGATCGGGTTGCGGGGGCGTCCGTTCAGGATGATCTCGAAATGGATCCCCTCCGCGGAGGAGGCGCCGATGCGGTCCCCGGCGAAAACGCTTGAGCCGACGGTGACCGAAACTTCCGAAAGACCGGCATAGCGGGTCACGAAGCCGCCGCCGTGGCTGATATCGACGGTTTTGCCGAGAGCGCCGCGCTCGATGACGGCGATCACGGTCCCGAGCTCCGAAGCGAAGCAGGGATCGCCCTCGCCGGAAGCAAAATCGACTCCGCGGTGCAGAACACCGCCGTAAAAGCCGAAATACCGCGTTATGTCCGCGCCGGAAACAGGCGAAGCGAAGCTGTAATGGGAGGGCGGGCAGTCCTCCGCGCCGAAGCTCCCGTCCGAAACATCCTCCGCGGGGATCGGCCTCGTGCCGATGACGATCCTTTCCGTGATCGCCGTCGCAAGCACGACTTCCTCGCGCACGGAGGTATCGGTCAGCTCACCGTTCAGAAAAGTGTATTCGGTAACGACGATCTTTTTGCCGTCGCGGCCGTAAGCGGCAACAAAACGCGTGCCGATATAGTATTCGCCGCTTTCCTCGCTCGTGACCTCGTGGGCGACGGTGCGGTAATCGCTGCGAACGAAGCTCGTTTTGATGCGGAGGGGCGAATCCTCGCCGATAAGATAATTCTTCGCGGTGTCGAAATCGGTCGTTTCGGCGTCCGGATCGGCGGCCGCGAATTCGATCTCGTTTTCGATCATCGTCTTCGAACCGGCGGCGCTGTAGAGGATCTCGACCCTGTTTTCGAAATAATTGACGGCGGAGGTAAAGACCTCTTCCGCCGCCTGGCGGCTCGCGAGCACGACGGCGGGTTCACCGTCGATCACGATCGCGGTCTTGACATAGCCCTCGGGCTTTTCCGTCGGAACGGGCGTCGGCGCGGGCGTCGGCGCAGGCGTTTCGGTCGGAGCAGCTGTCGGCGCAGCAGTCGGCGCCGCTGTCGGCTCGGGCGTTCCCTCGAGCTCCGCCGCGCGGTCGGCTCCCGTCAGCGAAAAACGGGGCAACAGAAATATTGCGGCGCCGATAATGATGGCAAGCACCGCAAGCGCGATCGCCGTATGAAGGCCGAACCGGAAGCCGGAGCGGCCGCTGTTTTCCGCGCTGTTCCGCATACGTCTCTATTATAAACCATTTTCCGCATTTCGGCAAGAAAAAGCGGGATATAATCGCGGCGCGAAGGCAGATCCGCGCGAAAAAGGCGGAGCCGCGCACCAAAAGCGCGGGACGCGGGCAGGATATTGCCGCAAAAAACGCAAATTCGCTCTTTACATTTGGCCGATTTGTTGTTAAAATCGCTCAGTAACGGGGGGACGGCGCATAAAGACCCCCGCGGAGAAACACAATGGAATTCAGGATCAAAAAAGCGGAATTCAATACGAGCGTCGGAACGGGCGGCAAATATCCGGAAAAAAAGGGCGCGGAGATCGCGATCGTCGGCAAATCGAACGTCGGGAAATCCTCGCTCATCAATTCGCTGTGCAATATGAACAAGCTCGCGAAGACTTCCCAGAAGCCGGGCAAGACGCGCCTCATCAATTTCTTCACGGTCAACGGCGGGTTCAGTCTCGTCGACCTTCCGGGCTACGGCTTCGCGGAGGCTTCGAAGGAGGAAAAGCTGCGCTGGGGCGGGCTCATCGAGAGCTATCTCGGCAGCGGCAGGGTGGACCACATCATCATGCTGCTCGATATCCGCCATGAGCCGACCGCCGACGACAGGCAGATGTTCAAATACATCCTTTACTACGCCATTCCCTATACCCTTGTTGCGACGAAGGCCGATAAGCTTGCAAAGAGCAAGCGGCGGCAGGCCGCGAACGCATGCGCGAAGCTGCTCGGCGCACCGCCGTACGCGATCGCGTTTTCCGGCGAGACCGGGGACGGGAAGCAGGAGCTGCTCGACCGCATCGGCCAGATCGTTCTTCCGCCGGCGCCGGAGGAAGAGGAAACGGCGGAACAAAAGAGCGAAGAATGAACCGGGCGCGCGAATCGCGCCGCGGGGCAGGAAACGAAGAAATTTTTTCTCAAAAGTATTGACATACAAGCCCCGCATTCGCATAATAAGAAACCGAAGGGCGGCGGAGCCCGCTTCGGCGCCGCCGGCAAGATAAGAATCAGGCATTTGACAAGAGGATTTTGTTATGGGTTATAAGAAATGTCCCAAATGCGAATTGAACTGGATCCGTGACGACCAGAAGCTTTGCGATATCTGCTCGAGGAAATACAAGAGCTTCGACGAGGAGGAGCAGCAGGAAGTCGTCATGTGCAGCGAGTGCGGCGAGCACCCCGCGATGAAGGGGAAGGACCTTTGTGCCGCCTGCTATAAGGAGAGTCTCCGCCAGGAGAGCTATCAGAAACAGCCGAAGCCTCCCGTTGTGACTTCGATCGGGATGGAGGAACCGGATCTCGACGATGTCGAGGTCCCGATCGACAACAGCGAGATCCCCGAGGATGAGCTGACCGAGGTCGAACACGATTTCGATTCCGACGACGGCGATGAGGAGCTTGACTCCGATCCCGACGGCGGTGACGATGACGATGACGAAAACGAGGATTACGACGGCTGACACGGCCGCGAACGGAGCGCTTGCCAATGAAAGTTTTTGCCCTCGGCGATCTGCACCTCAGCGGAAAACAGAATAAGCCGATGGATGTTTTCGGCGACAGGTGGGCGAACCACGGCGAGCGGATCTTCGAAAGCTGGCGCGCAGCCGTCGGCGAAGAGGACTGCGTGCTCCTGCCCGGCGATTTCTGTTGGGCGATGCAGCTGCAAGACGCCTTGGACGATCTTTTCGCCGTTTCGGAGCTTCCGGGCAAAAAGATCCTCATCCGCGGAAACCACGATTACTGGTGGGCGTCCCCGACGAAAATGCGGGATATCCTGCCGCCTTCAATGAAAATAATCCAAAACGACGCCGTCGATTTGGGCAGCTTCGTCGTCTGCGGTTCCCGCGGGTGGCTGCTTCCCGGATCGGCGGATTTTGGCGCAGCGGATGAAAAGATCTATAACCGCGAGCTGATCCGGCTCGAAATGAGCCTGACCGCCGCACTGCGCCTTGCGAAGGGCCAAGAAGGGCCGAATAAGCCGATCATAGTCATGATGCACTATCCGCCGCTGACGGAAAACGGCGAAGCGACCGGCTTTTCGGAGCTCATCGAGCGTTATCCCGTGACCGAAGCCGTTTTCGGGCATCTCCATGCCGGGAGCTGCCGCCTCGCGTTCGAGGGTGAGCACGGCGGCGTCCGCTATACCCTCTGCTCCGCGGATCATCTCGGCTTTGCGCCGAAGCTCATCTCGGAATTCGGCGAAGAAACCGAAACCGGAGTCGGCGAAGAGACCAAAACCGGAGTCGGCGAATAAGCGTATCGCCGGATTTTACACGTTTTTGTCCGCTTTTCTGCGCAAAACTACCATTTTTATCTGTTATAATTCAATTGCGGCAGGTCGTGCCGCAATCATACTCTCCGGAGGTCCTCTCCCATGAAAAAACTTCTGCTCTTTTCCCTTGCGCTTTTGCTGTTTATCACCGGCTGTGCTCCTGCCAAAGAGGACAAATCGACCGAAAATACGACGGAAGCGCCGCAGACAGCGGAGCCCGCGGATGCAGATCCGACCGAAACGCCCGCTCCCGATGCAACGCCCGGGCCGCAGGCTGAGCCGCCGTACAAGGATGCGCGCGAGATGTATACTTCGGTCATGACGAACGAGCGGGACAAGAAGTGGGAGGAGGACGTCGTTTATTTCGCGAACACCTACCTCGATCCGTACCACGGCCATGCGCTGCTTACGGACAGGCTGCAGACGACAACGATCTATAATTCCACGCTCCTCCGGCTGGCGCAGAGCGGCAAGGAGAACTTCTTCGATCCGGAGCTCAAGGCGCGCTTTATCGAAAAGATCAACGAGATCATTCTTTCGATCCCGGAAAGGACGGATGATGAGGTCGTCTTCGGGCTTTGGGAGGCGGCGGCCCTGCTCCCGGATCTGCATGCCTACGTCGGAGCAACGGAGCATATCAATGAAGAAGCTTTGCCGCTGTCCGTCGCTCCGATCCAAACGGAGGACGGCCTCAGCTGCGTGATCGACGCCTGCGGGGAGGAATACGCGGATCAGTTGCTCGGCAGAAGGCTGATCGCGGTCAACGGCTTTACTTTGGCCGAAATAAAAGAAAAAATGAGGCCGATTATCCACTTTGAATCGGAATCGGCGCTCGATGCCTGCGTCGTCGGCCGGCGCAATTCCTGCATTATGGCATGCGAGCTGCTGCGCTATATCGGCGTAATGGATGAGGGCGATACGGTGACTCTGACCGTCCGTTCCGCCGACGGCGAAGAGACGGAGGTCAGCATCCGGTCCTTCGTTCTGAGCGGGAGCTGGCAGGACGCCATCGTTGCGTATTATGAGCCGGAAAACGATCCCGGCGACGCCGACTTCCGCCTTGTGGAGTCCGACAGGAGCGTCAACGCCTGGTACCGCTTGCTTGAGGACGGCGAAGCGCTATATCTGAGGATCAACGAATGCGACGCGGATGAAAGCTTCGCTCCGATGCTCGATGAAGCCTTCGCCGCGGCGGCGGAAACGGGCAAATTCAAAAAGGTAATCATCGACGTCCGCAGTAATCCCGGCGGCTATCCGGACCTCGAAGGCAATTATCAAAACATTGTGAACTATCTTGATGCCTGCGATGCGGAGGTCTATATCCTCATCAACGGCGAAAGCTTTTCCGGCGCGATCGCGCTGCCTTCGATGCTGCGCCGCCGCGTGGAAAAAGCGCAGCTCGTCGGCGCACCCGGCGGTCAGCCCGTGCGGTTCTTTTACGGAAGGGAATACTATCTTCCAAATTCCGGGATCAAATTCAAATGCTCAAGCCGCTATGCGGATTTCTGGCCGGATTACGGCGAAGGCCCGCTGATGCCGGATACCGCCGTTTACCAAACATGGGAGGATTATCTTGCGGGATATGACAGCGTGCTCAAATACATACTGGAACTTAAATAAACATTAATTAAAAACAGCCCCGCCGCAGTTTTTTCATTAAAACCGCAGCGGGGCTTTTGAGTGCAATTCGAAAAGATCGGGCAGGCGGGGGAAAATCAAAGCAATATGCACACAAGCCCCCGGCAGCCTTCGTTCACCATCCGCGTGATCGCGTCGCGCAGCTTCATCTGCACCTCGGCGGGGAGCCGCCCGACCTTGCCTGCCATGCCCTCCTTGACCATATCGTAAAGGGACTTTCCGAAGATATTCGTGCTCCAGATGTCGTCCGGGTTGTTTTCGAATCGTTCCGTCAGATAGCTTATGAGCTGTTCGCTCTGCTCCTCCGTTCCGACGAGCGGACTGATCTCGCTTTCGATATCGACGCGGATGATGTGCAGCCCGCTCGAACGCGCCTTGAGCCGAACGCCGAAGCGGCTGCCGTGC
>JAEEYN010000032.1 GCA_016288175.1 Bacillota bacterium
ATCCGCATGGAGCTCGGCGAACCCGACGCAAAGGGCAGAAGGCGCCCCGTTCCGATCCCCGGCAGCGAATTCACTCTGGACGTCGATACGGTCATCATGGCGATCGGCACGAGCCCGAACCCGCTCATCAAGAACACGACCGCGGGCCTCGAGGTCAATAAGCACGGCGGCATCATCGTCAATGAAGCGGGCCTCACCTCCCGCGAAGGCGTTTACGCCGGCGGCGACGCGGTAACGGGCGCAGCGACGGTCATCTCCGCGATGGGCGCGGGCAAAACGGCCGCGAAGGCGATCGACGATTATCTGAAAAACAAACAATGAAAACGCTGCAAGCCCGGTCTTTGTTAGGCCGGGCTTCTTTTTTTCAGGAGTTTGCCGCTAAATACGCCCGGGAATCCTCTGTTGAATGACGCGGCGGGCGGTGCTATAATTATCATGGTTCATCGGGATTATCTGATGGGTGAAAGGAGGCGAACGATGAGAATAAGAAAGTTTCAGACAGATCGGGATCTTGATCGCCTTGAAGCATTTTTGCGCAATCAGTATTTTGAGCATTTTAATGCAGCTTCATGGCTGCCGGAAAGGCTTCATGATCTGCTTTACCGGGTTGGCGCACAGGAGGCAGACGAGGGCAGAGAAAGGTCTGCGGATTACATATTTCTCTTTGAAGAAAAGGAAGAGATCGTCGCCTGTATTCTTCCGGACGGCGAAAACATTTATGTAAGCGTCAAAGACGGTTTTGAGCATATCTTTCCGTCAATGATCGCTTTCAGCGAGAAAAACTGCCTCCCGCTGTTCGCAAAAGCGGAGGATGCGACAGTGAAATTCTGGGTTGCCGTAAGCGACAGCCTGACTTATATGCACAGAACGCTCCAAGAATCGGGTTACAGGGAATATGCGGAAAAAGAATACATGAACTGCGTATGTCCATTGAACGAAGATGTGACGGCCGAACTGCCAAACGGCTTTCGATTTCTATACGGAGAAGCCTATCCTGATGAGGAAAACAAATGGAGCGCGCTTCGTTTGGGCTTTCATCCCGAGTATGAAACACCGGATTACAGAGCTTCAATGAATCCCTACAACGGCAGGAAACGATCGTCTTTATACCCCGACAGCTTCGAGTGCGTCGTCATAGATGAAAACGCCGCGGAGAAAAACGATGTCTGCGCCTACTGCTTTGTTTATGTCGATCAGCAAACAAAGACAGCGTTGATCGAACCGGTCGGCACCAGGGAAAAGTACAGGCACAAAGGCTTTGGCACAGCCATGATGCACGGTGCGATCCAACGCTGCAAACAACTGGGGATCGAAAGGTGTTATGTGGATTCTTTCGGCAGGAGGAAGGATTTCTATACCGCATGCGGGTTCTCAACGGAAAGCAGCATCGGTTTCTGGTATAAAACACTGAGAGGGGCCGATTATGTTATGGAGACAGAGTAATTACGATTCCCGTTTGCCGCTCCGGCAGCCAATGCGTTTTGAATAGACCCGGATGATAAAAACACCGCATCGCTGCGGTGTTTTCAGATGCGATCAAATGATCGGATGTTTTCAGCCCCTGCGCTTTGCAAAGCATTCGCTGCAATAGATGGGCTTGTCGGTCTTGGGCTCGAAGGGGATCTTAGTGGGACGGCCGCACTCTGCGCAGACGGCGTCGAACATTACGCGCTCACCGCCGTTGTTGCGGGCGGCCTTGCGGTTGTTCCGGCATGCTTTGCAGCGGGTGGGTTCGTTCCGGAAGCCCTTTTCGGCGTAGAACTCCTGCTCACCGGCGGTGAAAACGAATTCGGCGCCGCAATCCTTGCAAACCAATACTTTGTCTTCAAACATGGGAAAAATACCTCTGACATATTTTTGATTCTCGGTATCGGATCGGCTGACCTGGTCTTTGCCCCCACACTCGCCTGTTGGAGGGTTCGCTACTAAGCTTTACGCTGCCCACTACTGCCCCTCTCGGCCATGACCGACAGGACTTACTTCTAAGCCGCACCATGCTCACGGAAGCTTTGTTCCGCTTATGTGGATCGTTTTGCCTGCGACTGGCTTCGACTTGCAACCACAGACCCGACTCAAATACCGGAATCTATTATAACACCGAAAAAATTTAAATCAAGCAAAATTCCGTATAAAAATAAATATAATTTTTACAATTCATATAAAAGAAAAAATTTCGCTTTTTACCTCTTTGCCGTTGCATTTCACTCGAAAAAATGGTACTATGTTCGGGAAAGAGGCCGGAGGGCGGAAAAGTCCCGGCCCGGCCGAAAAACGGAGGTAAATATGGAAAGAAAAGTTGCATGGACAACCTATACCGATGAAGATCTCGCAAAGCTCGAATGCATTGCGGGCAAATACGCGAAGTTCCTCGATAACGGCAAGACCGAGCGCGAGTGCGTGACGGAAGCCGTGAAGCTCGCGGAGGAGAAGGGCTACCGCTGCCTCAAGTGCGCGATCGAAAAAGGCGAAAAGCTGAACCCGGGCGACTGCGTTTACGTCAACTGGATGGGCAAGGCGATCATGATGTTCAAGCTCGGCAAGCAGCCGATCGAAAAGGGCATCAACATCGTCGGCGCGCATATCGACTCCCCCCGCATGGACCTCAAGCAGAATCCCCTTTATGAGGATACCGGCCTTGCGTACCTCGACACGCATTACTACGGCGGCATCAAGAAATATCAGTGGGTAACGATCCCCCTCGCGCTGCACGGCGTTGTTGCGAAGAAGGACGGCACGGTCGTGAACGTCGTTATCGGCGAAGATCCCGCGGATCCCGTCGTCGGCATTTCCGACCTTCTGATCCACCTTTCCGCCGATCAGCTCGGCAAGAAGGGCTCCGTCGTCATCGAGGGCGAGGAGCTGAACGTCATCATCGGCGGCAGGCCCCTCAAGGACGAGGAAAAGGATCCCGTGGCGGCAAATATGCTGAAGATCCTGAAGGAAAAATACGATATCGAGGAGGAGGATTTCCTCTCCGCCGAGATCGAAGTCGTTCCCGCTGGCCCCACCCGCGATTTCGGCCTCGACCGCAGCATGATCCTCGGCTACGGCCACGACGACCGCGTCTGCGCCTATGCCCAGATCAACGCGATCCTCTCCATCGACGAGATCCCCGAAAAGACGATCTGCTGCATCCTTGCGGATAAGGAAGAGATCGGTTCCGTCGGCGCGACCGGCATGACCGGTAAATACTTCGAGAACGCCGTTGCGGAGCTCATCAACCTCACCGGCGATTACTGCGACCTCAAGCTCCGCCGCGCGCTCACCGCGAGCCGCATGCTGAGCTGCGACGTCAGCGCGGGCTATGACCCGAACTTCGGCGGCGTTTTCGAGCGCAAGAATTCCGCGTACCTCGGCCGCGGCGTCTGCTTCAACAAGTACACCGGTTCCCGCGGCAAGGGCGGCTCCAACGACGCCAACGCCGAATATCTCGGAAGGCTCCGCAAGCTTATGGACGACGCGAACGTCAATTACCAGACCGCCGAACTCGGCAAGGTCGATCAGGGCGGCGGCGGCACGATCGCCTATATCTGCGCCGTATACGGCATGGAAGTTATCGACAGCGGCGTTGCCGTGCTTTCGATGCACGCACCCTGGGAGATCATCAGCAAGGCCGACCTCTACGAGGCTGTCAAAGCTTACCGCGCATTCATGCTGAACGCGTAAAAGCAGCATCGGCGGCGCTTCCCCGAAGGAGGCGCCGCTTTTCCGTCCGCGATGCGGTAATATATTTATCGGAACGCGGTCATTCGCCTGAAAATCCTGTATAATAAAGGTGTATGCGCAGCGGGGATGTCCCTTCGGACGCCGCCCGCCCGACCACAAACCAATTGGAGGAACTACAATGGAAAAGAACAGCGGTTTCGCAACACAGCAGATCCACGTCGGCAAGCTGGAGATCCCCGGCATCGCGCCCCTCGCGACCCCGATTTTCCAGACCTCGACCTTTGAATTCGCAACCACAGAGCAGGGCGCAAAGCGTTTCGCTCTTGAAGAGCCCGGCTATATTTACACAAGGCTCGGCAACCCCAATACCACCAAGATCGGCCAGAAGCTCGCTGCTCTCGAGCATGCGGAGGCCGGCATGGCGATGGCGAGCGGCATGGGCGCCGTGACCACCGTGCTGTGGACCGCGCTCAAGGCGGGCGATCATCTCCTCGCCGATGACGCGCTCTATGGCTGCACCTTCTCCTTCTTCACCCATGGCCTGACCCGCTACGGCGTTGATGTCACCCTCGTCGATTTCTCCGATATCGAGAAGGTCAAAGCGGCGATCCGCCCGAACACCAAGGCCTTCTATTTCGAGACTCCGACCAACCCGAACCTCAAGGTCATCGACATTGAAGAAGTCGCGAAGCTCGCGCACGCGACCTGCCCCGAAGCGAAGGTCATCGTCGACAACACCTTCGCAACTCCGTACCTGCAGAGGCCCCTCGACCTCGGCGCGGACGTCGTTATCCACAGCGCGACGAAGTATCTGAACGGCCACGGCGACGTTATCGCGGGTATGGCAGCGGGCAAAGCCGATTTCATCCAGGAGTGCACGCTCTTCGGTCTTAAGGACATGACCGGCGCTGTTCTCGGGCCCTTCGAAGCCTATCTCATCGACCGCGGTCTCAAGACCCTCGACATCCGCGTTCAGAAGCACTGCGACAACGCGATGAAGGTCGCGAAGTTCCTCGAAGGCCATCCGATGGTCAAGCGCGTTATCTATCCCGGCCTTGAGAGCCATCCCCGCCACGAGATCGCGAAGAAGCAGATGCGCAACGGCTTCGGCGGCATCGTGACCTTCGAGCTCAACGCCACCCGCGAGGAGAGCGCCGAGTTCACCAACAGCCTCAAGCTCTGCACCATCGCAGTCAGCCTCGGCGACGCGGAGACCCTCATCGAGCATCCCGCCACCATGACCCACAGCACCTACACCCCCGAAGCGCTCGAGGAAGCCGGCATCGGCGTCAGCATGCTCCGCATCAGCGTCGGCCTCGAGGACGCGGAGGATATCATCGCGGATCTCGACGAGTGCCTGAACGCGCTGAAGAAATAATAAGCAATTAATCGGATGAAAAAAAGCCGTTTCCCGCGGGAAGCGGCTTTTTGCGTTATTTGTCCGTTTTTGCGCATAGAATATAGAAGCTTTTTCATTCGGAAAAGGAAAAACGCGAAAACGGAGGGCAAAAATGAAAACCTTGAAATACGGTTCGACCGGCACCTGCGCCGAGCTTCTGCAGCTCGCGCTTACCCGCGGAGGCTGGTACACGGGCAGGATCGACGGGATCTTCGGGAGGCAGACGCTGAACGCGGTGCGGCGGTTCCAGGCGGCGTTCGGCCTTGCGCCGGACGGGATCGTCGGCCCGCTGACATGGGAAGCGCTCGATCCGCTGCTGACCGGTCATTTTACTTTGACAGTCCGGCGCGGGGATACCTTCACAAACCTTGCGCGGCGCTATGATACGACGCCGGCAGCGATCGCCGCAGCCAACCCGGACGCCGTGCCGACGGACCTTCGAATCGGGCAGAAGCTTATCATCCCTTACGGCTTCGACCTTGTGCCGACGGATGTGCGCTATACGCCCGAACTCGTGGACTTTATCCTCGACGGTCTTGCCGTGCGCTATCCCTTTGCGCGGCCGGAAAAATACGGAAATTCCGTTTCGGGAACGCCGCTGCGGCTCATAGGATTCGGAACGGGGGAGAGGGAAGTGCTGATCAATGCCTCGCACCACGCGAACGAATGGATCACGACGCCGCTCGTGCTCGCTTTCGCCGAGGCAATGCTGAAAGCGTTCATAACGAACGGCACTGTTGCGGGAAGGTCGGCCCGCGAGCTCCTTGCGCGCGTAAAGCTTTATATCGCGCCGCTCGTCAATCCCGATGGCGTCGCCCTCGTGAACGGCACGTTCGATACGGATTCGCGGGAGTACGCGCGGGCGGCCGCCATCGCGAAGGATTATCCCGCGGTGCCGTTTCCGGACGGCTGGAAGGCGAATATCGCCGGAACGGACCCGAACCTCAACTATCCGGCGGATTGGGAAGAGGCGAGGCGCATCAAATACGCGCAGGGCTGGATCTCACCCGCGCCGAGGGATTTCGTCGGCGAAGCGCCGCTTTCCGCGCCGGAGAGCCGTGCGCTTTATGAACTCACGCGGGACCGCGATTTCCGCCTGACGATTTCGTACCATACCCAGGGCGAGGTCATTTATTGGAAGTTCAAGGATATCGAGCCTGAGCGGGGGAGGCTGATCGCGGAGGCGATGGCCGCAGTCAGCGGCTATGACCTTGAGGAAGTTCCGGAGGAAAGCGCGAACGCCGGATACAAGGATTGGTTCATCGAAACCTACCGCCTGCCGGGCTTTACAGTCGAGGCGGGGATGGGCCGGAATCCGCTGCCGCTTTCGGCGCTTCGGGAAATGATCGCCGATAATTTCCCGCTGATGGTGACGGCGCTGGAGCTTGCGTGAGGGAATAAAGCGAAAAAGCTATTGGCAAGGCTTCCCGTTCGCGGTATAATTGACCGGGAACAGGAGGTGGAACAATGCTCCCTTCGATAATCATGAATGCGGCGATCGTTCTGCTCGCTTTCGGAAGCGCAGCGTACGCGCTGATCGTAACGAAGCCCGGAAAAATGTTTTTCCGCTATTTCACAACGCTTTCAAATCTTCTCTGCGCGATCGCGGCTGCCGTCGTGCTGCTCCATTCGGGCGGAACGCTTCCCGCTTGGGCCATGCTGCTCAAGTATGCCGGAACGGCGGCGGTGTCGGTAACGATGCTGACGGTGTTCCTTTTCCTCGGGCCAGCTTCGCATGACTGGAAAGGCCTTTTGAGCGGGATCTCGCTCGTGCTCCATCTGTTCTGTCCGCTGCTCGCGATCGTCTCGTTCGTTTTCTTCGAAAAGACGGAGCTGCCGGTCTGGGCGATCGCCGTCGGCGTCGCGCCCGTCCTCATCTACGGGATCATTTACGGGATCATGGTCATCGGCGTGCGCGAGGAGCGGCGCTGGCGCGATTTCTACGGCTTCAACCGAAACGGAAAGTGGCCGGTCAGCTTCGCGCTGATGCTCATCGGCGCCGCAGCCGTCTCGACCGCACTCCTGCTCTGCTGAGTCTGCTTTCGGACCGATTTTCTGCCAAATACCGCCTGTATATTGACAAACGGGCGGTATTTTATTATAATCTTATAAACGTACTATGGCGGGGTATGCGCTTATGCGCGTGCGCCGCGGAAAGGGCGGAAAATGGACAAAACCGGGAGCAAAAAGAAGTCATCCGGTGCAAGAAGGATCAACACGCCGAAACTGACGCGGATCATTTTCCTCGTTATCGCCGATGCAGTCTCGCTGAATCTTGCCGTTTTCCTTTCGCTTTTCTTCCGCTACGAGCTCGATTTTACAAAACTTCTCACCAACGGCTCTGCCTTTGTTCAGAACGCAGTTAAATTCGCTCCTTTCTATACCGTGATCGGCATAGTGATCTTCGCGGTATTCAAGCTCTATACAAGTCTTTGGGAATATGCGTCGCTCGATGAAGCGATCCGCATCGTTGCCGCGTGCGCGGTCGTGGACGTCATAAGCTTTGTGATAATGAAGCTCTTCGCGATGAAGATGCCGATGAGTTTCCATTTTCTCAACGGCATCCTTCTTGCCGTGCTGATCCTTCTTATCCGCTTTTCATACAGGCTGCTCCGCCGCAACTGGCGGCATACGAGCCGCGGCGCGAAGAGGACGCTCCTCATCGGCGCAGGCCGTTCCGGCATGATGACCCTCACCGATATCCAGGCCAACAAGGAATCCGACAACCGCGTTGTTCGCATCATCGACGACGATGAATCGAAGTGGGGCCAGTACCTTCTCGGCGTGAAGATCATCGGCGGAAGGGACAAGATCGTCGAAACGGCAAAGAAGCTCAACATCGAAGAGATCATCATCGCGATCCCGTCCGCAACGAATCTTCAGCGCCGCGAGATCATCGAGATCTGCCGCGAAACGAACTGCAAACTCCGCATCCTTCCGAGCATCCTTCAGCTCGCCAACGGCGAAGTCAGCGTCAGCCGCCTCAGGGACGTCCAGATCGAGGACCTTCTCGGCCGCGATTCCGTCAAGGTCGACCTTTCGGACATCATGAGCTATGTCAGCAACAGCGTGATCCTCGTTACCGGCGGCGGCGGTTCGATCGGCAGCGAGCTCTGCCGCCAGATCGCGAGCCACGCTCCGGAAACGCTGATCATTTTCGACATCTACGAAAACAACGCCTATGAGATCCAGATGGAACTCATGCGCAAGTATCCGACGCTCGATCTCGTTGTGCTGATCGGTTCGGTCCGCGACAGGGAAAGGCTCGACGCCGTTTTCGAGCAGTATCGCCCGCAGTATGTTTTCCACGCCGCTGCGCATAAGCATGTTCCGCTGATGGAGACAAGCCCCAATGAGGCGATCAAGAACAACGTCTTCGGAACGCTGAATGTTGCGCGCGCCGCGGATAAATACAGCGCAAAGCGCATGCTGCTCATCAGCACCGACAAGGCCGTCAACCCGACCAACGTCATGGGCGCGAGCAAACGCATCTGCGAGATGATCGTTCAGACGATGAACAACCATTCCGAAACCGAATATGTCGCCGTGCGTTTCGGCAACGTTCTCGGCTCCAACGGTTCGGTCATCCCGCTGTTCCGTAAGCAGATCGAGCAGGGCGGTCCCGTTACCGTTACTCATAAGGACATCATCCGCTATTTCATGACGATACCGGAAGCCGTTTCGCTCGTGCTTCAGGCCGGAGCGTATGCCAAGGGCGGCGAGATCTTCGTTCTCGATATGGGCAAGCCCGTCCGCATCGACGACCTTGCCCGCAACATGATCCGTCTTTCGGGCTATGAACCCGACGTCGATATCCATATCTCCTACACCGGCCTCCGTCCCGGCGAGAAGCTCTTCGAGGAGCTTCTGATGGACGAGGAGGGCATGGTGAAGACCGACAACCAGCTGATCTATATCGGCCATCCGATCGAGGTCAACGAGCAGGAATTCGTTGCGCAGCTCAAGAAGCTTCAGGAGCTCTGCGAACAGAATTCCCCGCAGATCCGCGAGATGGTCAAAAAGATCGTCAAGGGCTATCACGAACCGAAGCAGGGCAAATGATTCTTAAAAAACAAAGAAAAAGTACCGAAAACATGAGCGCTTCCGCACCGGAAAAGAAGGTGCGGAAGCTTTCTGTCGGCAAAAAGATCCGCCTCGGCATCCTCGCCTTTATCGCCGTTTATCTCATCGCGGCGCTGCTTTCGCTGATCGCGAACGGGCATATCAACACAGCCGTATACAGCGAAAAGACCGATAAGATCAACGGCAGCGTTCGCGTCGTGCTGATCTCGGACCTTCACAGAACGAAATTCGGCGCCGATAACGAACAGCTTGTTGAGCGGACGGCGGAACAGCATCCGGATATCATCGCGGTGGACGGCGATATGCTCGAACGCGATTATACGCAGGACGAGCTCGACGACCTTGTCGGCCTTTTCGAAAGGCTCGTCCGGATCGCGCCCGTCTATTTCTCCGTCGGCAATCACGATTACTGCGCTTTCTTTAAGGTCATAGACCAGCTCGGCGGCGATTATCTTTGCGGCATCGAAAAGAACGAAGCGCTGATACGGCTTGAAAACACCGGCGCCGTTTTCCTCGAAAACGAATACCGCGATATCGAAGTGAACGGGCAGAAGATCCGCATCGGCGGATTCTACGGCCACGCGATGCAGATGGAATACGATCTGCAGGACGGCGGCGCCAGCTGGGCGAGGCGCAAAGCGTTCCTGCAGGAATTCTGCGGCACGGATTCATATAAGCTCATGCTTTCCCACCGCCCGGAGAGCTTTGTCCGCCGCAGCACGGAGGCCGACTGGGATATCGACCTCATCCTCTGCGGCCATACCCACAACGGTGTGCTCAGCCTGCCCTTCGGCCTCGGCGCGATCTGGGGCTCCGAAGGCCTTTTCCCGAAGCACGACCGCGGCGAATTCAAAATCGGCACCCGCAGCACGATGATCATCACGGCGGGTCTTGCCGGCTGGCGCTCGATCCCGCGCGTTTTCAATCCTCCGGAGATAGCGGTGATCGATATCCTCGGAAAATAAAAAAACCGCCCCGTACGGACGGTTCAACACTCAACTTTCAGACCTTCAGTCCTCCCGCGCGGAGGACTTTTTTCATGTAATCGAATTCCTTGCGGTCGATATCGCTGTAATCGAGCCGCTTGAGCTTCGAATGCAGGTTATGCCTGTAGCGCGCGATGCGGCAGCACCAGCAATACGGCAGCAGGATCGGCGCTTTTTTGAGAACGGGATAATGGGCCTTCATCCGCCCGTAGGGGAGAAAAACGGACGAAACGGCGGAGCGGAGCTTGCCGCCGCGCATGGTTTTTTTGGACATGCGGGCGATCCTGCCGAGCTTATAGGCGCGCACGGTGCCGAATATCCCGAAATTGCAGGCATGACGAATGAGCAGTTCGGAATCTTCATCCGGAGCTTTGCCGCCGAAACAGACATCCGCAAGCGTTTCCATTTTTTCGACAAAGGCGGAAATATTCATATCGGCGAACTGCTTTTCGAGGTACTGCCCGTTCATATCCGGGAACCGGGAAAGATAGAGCCATGTGTCCGCGATGCGGCGGAGACCGATCTTGCCGTTGCCGAAATCCTTCAGCAGATGCAGCATATGAAAGATATAAAAATCCTCGTCGGACATGCGGAAAATGTGCTTTTCGCCATCCTCGGGTACAGCGCGGGAGAAGATATCCTTTTCCCATTTCGCAACGGCTCCGCTTTCGTCGGTCAGCCTGCGGTGGACCTCGACATTCGCGTCATCCTCGGTTTTGTGGAAATTGACGTGCTTCCAGGCCGTATCTCCGGAGGAAGTATACCCGAGCTTCAGGGCGATCGCTTCGAGTCTGCCGTAATCGAAATTGCGGACAAGGATATCGAGATCCGCCATGCTGCGCCGCGTGATATCGGGATACAGCTTCCGAAGCAGCCAGCCCTTGAGGGGGATCGCGTCGAAACCGGCGGCGGACAGCGCGGAAAGAAAAGCTTTGCCCTCCTTATCCTGAAGAACGCTTTGGGAAACCGAGGAATAGTAGGCGCTCCGGAGCTTCCCGCGGAGGTAAGCGGCGGCTTCCGGCCCGAGATGATCGAGGCAGGGGTAGACCGTCGGAAGGATCCCGTTGATGCTGATGATTTTTTCGAGCGGCAAAGCCTCCGCAGCGGTCAGACTGCGGTACTGCGCTTCGGCTTCTTCTCCGGTTATGCTGTAACGGAGAAGCGCGACGGCTGCATTTTCGGCTTTTGTCAGCATCGTTTGCTTTCGGCTCCTTTCGAGGCGGTCGGTGCGGAATATCCGGGCACCAATATTAAATTATATCATAGCGTCGGCCGGGAAGCAAGAGCGGAACAGCAAAAACGCCGTGCTGTGAACTTATCGGAAGGTCGGTGCATACAATGATTGCGGGGGAGGGCAGGGCAATGCTGAAGCTTTTGACTTTAAAAGGTGCGCTGACCGGTTCGGCTGTGCTTGACACGGCGCAGAGCGGGACGGGATTCGAGCTGCGCTGCCGCGGAGGACTGAAGACGCTCCGGCAGTTCGGCCCGATCAATGTTTATCTTGTCTCGGACGCCGGCATTTCGAAAGCGGAATGCGAAGGGATGCGCGGCCGTTCGGAGCTCCCGTGGGCGGGCGGTCTGATCATCATCGGCGGCGACGGAAAAACGGTTTGCGCGGGCAGCAACGGCCTTTCGCCGAAAGCGCTTGAAAACGCAAAAGCTTCGATACGTCTCAGAACGTCGGCAGACGGGAACGGGATCCCGAAAACGGCGGCAAACGGCCCGGATCACGGCAAAAAAGAAAAGGAAAATCCGCCGCCGGCGCCGGAACGCGCCGACATTAGCGCGCTTCGGGCAAAAAGAGCGGTCTCGCCCGTCACGGAGAGGATCCTCGATTCCGCAAAGATCCTTTTCGCCCGCGAAGCACCTCCTCCGGCGCCGGAAAACGGGAATGAAGAACGCCAGGCGGATGAGAAAGCACCGCCTACGATAATGAAAACCGCAGACGGGACCGGCGTCCGCAATCCGTTTCCGAGGCAGCTTCCCGGCGCAGAATGGCGTCTTGCCGCGGACGGAAGAACGCTTGAAGGCACGGCCGTGGTTCGCGGCGCACGCAGGAAACTGACGGCTTTTCCCTGCGGCGCGAAACCAAAGCCCGATCCGTCCGCCGCGTGGGTGACAAGGATGCGCGGCCGCGGCGGGAGGATATATACCGTCATTTTTGAAAAAATACAATAAAAGACGACATGTAATATAAACGCCTGCGGAAAACATTCTGGCCGCCGTGACCGTTCGCCGGAAAAGGCTTTTATTCATTATGCAGGTTGACATATTTCTGAATAAATGCTATACTAAAATGGGTTTTTATATATGGGCAAAGTATGCCTTCACAGGCGGC